>JAJYRV010000080.1 GCA_021793935.1 Actinomycetes bacterium
GAGGCCCATCGTGAGCATTCCGTGGGCGATGACGCCCCCGAGGCCGACCTCGGTGGCGAATCGGTCGTTCCAGTGGATCGGGTTGAAATCCCCGGACGCCCCGGCGTACCGGACGAGCCGGGCGCGATCGATGTGCCGGACGGTCTCGAAGAGCTCCTCGCCCACAGTCCGCGCGCTCATTTGCCCTCCCCCCGCACGGCAATCGTGGATTCGACGTTCCCGACGGCGGTTCCGCCCGCGTCGGTGAGGTCCACCCGCGTGCTGACCATCGTGATCCCGGCGCGGCTGGTGATGTCCACGACGTGGGTGCTCGTGGCGATCTCGTCGCCGGCGACGAGCGGGCGGGTGAGATTGAACGTCTCGTTCGCGTGCACCACCCGGGAGAAGTCGATCTCGGCGCCGGGGTCGTTGATGTATTCCGCTTCGGCGCGTTGGGCGATGACGACGGCGAACGTCGGGGGCGCGACGACGTCGTCATACCCCTGCTCGGCCGCGGATGCCGGATCCACGTGCAGCAGGGAGGTGGCCCCGACCGCTTCCGCGAACTCGGCGATCTTTGCCCGGGAAACGCGATAGGGCGGGGTTCCGGTGAACTCCCGCCCTACGTAATTGGCGTTAACCATGTGTCGCTTAGCGTGTCTCGCGGTGGCCGGTCTTCTGGCGGCACGTGGAGCAGTACTTCGCGAGCTGCAGCCGGTCGGGGGTGTTCCGACGGTTCTTCTTGGTGATGTAGTTGCGGCTCTTGCACACCTCGCAGGCGAGGGTGATCTTCGGGCGGACATCCGCTGACTTGCTGGCCACTTGTCGATCCTCACGTTGACGTTGGGGCTGAACGCACCCGATTGTAGTTTGTTTTCGCCGGGCGCACCCGACCGGTGTGTGGTAGCGGAGGCGGGACTCGAACCCGCGACCTCACGATTATGAGTCGTGCGCTCTCACCAACTGAGCTACCCCGCCGCGATCTATGCCCGCAAGGCCCCTGCTGGAGCCCCGCGGGCGTTGAGCCCCGATAGGGAATCGAACCCTAGACCTTCTCCTTACCATGGAGACGCTCTGCCGACTGAGCTATCGGGGCAGCGGGATCGAGCGTACCTGATGATCGGCGACTCGCGCTAATCCTCGTGACCCACATCCCATCTCATCTACGCGCCCGCGAACTGGCGCAACGCGTGGATGAGGTTTCGTGGCGGGTGAGGGATTTGAACCCCCGAAGCATTCCGCGGCTGATTTACAGTCAGCTCCCTTTGGCCACTTGGGTAACCCGCCTCGTTCGCCTGAAAAGGTGAACCGATGGAACAATATCAAGCTATCCGCCCAAATGACGAATCATGACCGGATCTATCCTGAGAGGTGCACCACATGGCTGCTGTTTCTTCCTTCGACGTCGTCTCCAAAGTGGACCGCCAGGAGGTGGACAACGCCCTCAACCAAGCGGCCAAAGAGATCGCGAACCGGTACGACTTCCGCGGGGTAGGCGCCTCGATCGAGTGGGTTGACGAGGCGATCGTCATGTCCGCCAACGCGCCCGAGCGGGTGCTCGCGATCCTCGACGTCTTCCAATCGAAGTTGTTCCGCCGCGGGGTCTCGCTCAAGGCTCTCGACCTCGGCGACGGCGAGCCCGCGCCTTCCGGGAAGGAATTCCGGCTCGTGGGGTCCCTCAAGGAGGGCCTCAATAGCGAGAATGCGAAGAAGATCACAAAGCTCATCCGCGACGAGGGCCCCAAGGGCGTGAAGTCCCAGATCACCGGTGACGAAGTCCGGGTGAGTTCGAAGTCCCGCGACGACCTGCAGGCCGTCATCGCGCTCCTCAAGGGCGCCGAGGAGATCGATGCGGCGCTCCAATTCGTCAACTACCGTTGACCCGCCCGCCGGCGCCACCCGGGGCCGGCGGGGATAGGTGGGGCAGGCGCGCGTGAACTCCTTCCGCTGGGGCCATCTCGCTCTGCTCAGCGCCGCGGTCATGGTCACCGTGAGTCTGGAGACCCTCCCCGCGGGGATCCTGCCGGCGATGAGCGCGGAGTTCTCCCAGGGCGGATCCGGGATCGGCCGGCTCGTGTCGGTGTGGGGATTCACGGTCATCCTCACCTCGCTCCCCCTCGTGCGGCTCTTCGCCCGCTGGGACCGCCGGGCGGTCACCTCCCTTGGCCTCGCGATCACCGGCCTGTTCAGCCTCGGGACCGCGCTCGCCCCCTCGTATCCCGTCGCGCTCCTGTCCCGAGTGCTCGGCGGGGCGAGCCACGGGCTGTTCTGGGCCCTCGTCGTCGTGTACGCCGCTGCGCTCACTCCCCCGCGTTTCCTCGCGGCGGGGATCGCCCTGGTCACCGGCGGCTCCCAACTCGCCGCGGCCCTCGTCATCCCCGCGGCGGCGGCCCTGGTGGAGCACGTGCCCTGGCGCGTGATCTACGCGGCGATCGCGGTGCTGGCGATGGCCATCGCGGTGGCGATTCGCCTTCTGCTGCCCGCCGATGCGCCCGCGCCCGCCCCGGCGCCGGGGTCCGCGGCCTCCCCATGGCGCGAGCCGAGGCTGATCGGGCCCGCGGCGTTGGCGCTCGTCGCGCTGTTCTTCGTGTTCTCTCACTTCCTCGTATACACCTACGCGACGGTGTTCTTCACCGTCGATGGGAGCACCGATCCCCGGCTCAGCACGTACCTCGCCCTCATCGGGGTGGCCTCGATCCTCGGCCTGATCCTCTCCGGCCCGCTCGCGGGGCGCTGGCCCCGGTACGGGCTCGTGGCCTACCTGCTCGTCTTTGCCGGCGCCATGTTGCTCATCGTGCCGACAGCACTGGGCGCGCGGTTCACGGGGCTCGCGCTGTGGGGACTGATGTTCGGGGTCATCGGCCCCCTCGCGCAAGCGCTCGCGCTTCGGTTCACACCCGAGGGGTTCCGGCCCGCGATCTCCGCGGCGATGGTCGTGACCTTCAACCTCGGGATCTCGTTGGGATCGTTCACCGGCGGGGTGCTCGTTGACTCCGTCGGGGCCCACGCGACCGCCTACCTCGCCGCGGGGGCGCTGGCGTTCGCCGCAGTTCTCGCGGCCTGGGCCGGTCCGCGGCTGCGGGAAGAACCGCGGGAGGTGGGCCACCTCTAGCGGCCGAGAACGACATTGAGGTTGCTGTAATCGACTACAGCAACCTCAACCCCATTCTCGTGCAACCTCAATCTCATTCTCGGCGGGCAGGGGCCGCCCGGACCAACGGGGTGGCGCTCAGTAGCCCACTTCGACGGCCGTATCGGACAGGGAGATGCGGGTCATCTCCTCCCGGGGCACGACCTTGATCCGTTCCCGCCCGGCCGCTTCACCGAGCTGCCGTTCGTAGGTGTCAAGCAGTTCCCAGCCGTGCCAGGTCGTGAACGAAACACCCCGGTCCTGCAGTTTCTGCACAATGGCGTCGTTCTCCCGGTTCGGGGCCGGGCGCTCGCCGCCCTCGAACTCCTCGAGGAGGTTCCGGATCGTCTCCGCCGCATCGGATTTGGTCGACCCGATCAGGCCCACGGGGCCGCGCTTGATCCACCCGGTGGCGTATGTGCGCGCAAGGGGCTGGCCGTCGTCGCCGAGCACCCGCCCCCCGGTGTTCGGGATGACCCCGTTGACGGCGTCGAACGGCACGTCGGGCAGCGGGGAACCGAAATAGCCCACCGCCCGGTAGACGGCTTGGACGTCGAACTCCTCGAACCGTCCGGTGCTGCGGACGCTGCCGTCGCCGGTGAGCTCGGTGCGTTCGGTGCGCAGGCGCTCGACCTTGCCGTTACCGACGATCTCCACCGGACTGTGGAGGAAGTGCAGGTGCACGCGGCGCGGGTGACCCGCGGGCGAACGCAACGTCCAGTCGGTGAGCGTCTTGACGACCTGGCGGGTCTGGTTCGAGGACTCCAGCGCTTCTTCCGAGCCCTCGTCGAACTCGAAGTCCTCGTCGTAGACGATGACGTCGACGCCGGGCACCTGCCCGAGTTCGCGCAGTTCCAGCGGCGAGAATTTCACCTGGGCCGGGCCGCGCCGTCCGAAGATATGGACGTCGGTGACCGGGTTGGCGCGCAGGCCCTCCTCGACGTTGGCGGGGATCTCGGTGGACCGCAGATCGTCGACGTGCTTGGCGAGCACGCGGGCGACGTCGAGGGCGACGTTGCCGTTGCCGATGACCGCGACCTTCTCCGCCTCCAGCGGCCAGGTGCGGGGCACGTCGGGGTGGCCGTCGTACCAGGAGACGAAGTCGGCCGCGCCGTAGGAACCGGGCAGGTCGACGCCGGGGATGTTGAGATCGGCGTCCCGGATCGCGCCGGTGGCGAAGATGACGGCGTCGTAGTGCTCGCGCAGATCCGCCATCGTGATGTCGCTACCGTAGTCGACGTTTCCCAGCAGGCGGATGTCACCGCGTTGCAGCACTTTATACAGGGCGAGGATGATGCCCTTGATCCGCGGGTGATCGGGGGCGACCCCGTAACGCACGAGCCCGTACGGGGCGGGCAAGCGTTCAAACAGGTCGATCGAAGCGTCCGCAGATTTGGAAAGGATGTCAGCGGCGTAGATGCCGGCCGGGCCGGCTCCAACAATCGCCACTCGCAGCGCAGGGGTGCTAGGCACGTTGCTCTCTTCACTCGGGACCTAAAGAACCACCTGCCAGTCTAAACGGTGATGAGAATTAGGGCACGTCTGCGTTCGTTAAAGGCGTGAAAACAGGTCGACGGCGTGGCGCAGATTACGTTTGCGGTCCCCATCGCCGGCGTGGGTCTCGCCCGCCGCGCCGGTGCGATAGCTTCTAGCTCATGACCCACTCGCCGGCCTCCGGTTCGAGGCAGGGACTTGCCGCCGGGGTGGGCGCCTACCTCCTATGGGGGTTCCTCCCGCTGTATTTCCCGCTGCTCGGCCCCGCCTCCCCCTTGGATATCAGCGCGCACCGGGTCGTGTGGTCCTGGCTCGTGTGCCTGCTGCTCCTCGCGATCACGTCGCGGTTCGGCGAATACACCGCGTTGTTACGCAACCGCCGGCGGATGTCGCGGCTCGCGCTCGCGGCGGTGCTGCTCTCGGCGAACTGGCTCATCTTCCTCATCGGTGTGATCACCGGTCGGGTGGTGGAGGCCTCCCTCGGATATTTCATGAACCCGCTCGTGACGGTTCTCCTCGCCGTCCTCGTGCTCCGAGAGAGGATCAACCGCGCGCAGTGGCTGGGCCTGGGGATCGCGGCGGCGGGACTCGGGGTCCTCACCTACGAGAACGGGCGGGTGCCGTGGATCTCGCTCGGGCTCGCGTTCTCCTTCGGCCTGTACGGCCTGATGAAGAAGCAGGTCGCCGCCGACGTTCCCGCGCTCGCCGGCTTCACCGCGGAAACGACCGCGCTGCTCCCCCTCGCGCTCGGGTACCTCGCGGTCATCACCGCGCAGGGCACCGGCACGTTCGGCGTCGCCGACGGCCCCCTCGGCACGCGGGTCGACCACGTGCTGTTGCTCATGTTCTCCGGGGTCGCGACGGCGGTGCCGCTGTTGCTTTTTGCCGCCGCCACCCGCCGGATCCCGTTGGTGACGGTCGGCATGATCCAGTTCATGACGCCGATCATGCAGTTCCTCACCGGCGTGTTCATCTACGGCGAGGTGATGTCACCCGGGCGGTGGATCGGGTTCGTGTGCGTGTGGCTCGCGCTCATCGTCCTCAGCGCGGACGCGCTGCGCAAAGCACGGCAGCGCCCGACGCTCCGGCGGGAGGGGCGGTAGGGCCACCGCTCCTCACGCGAGGCGGTCCACCAGCAGGTGGGCGAATTGTTCCAATGCCCGCCGCGCGGGGCTATCGGGGAGGATGGCGAGTTCGGCCATCGCGTCCGTCGCGCACTGACGGGCCATGTTGCGCGTCTCCTCGAGCACGGGGTGTGCGGTGAGGTCGGCGAGGACGTCGGCGAGGGCAGCGTCGCTGCTGAGATCGCCATCGAGGGCGTCGAGGATCTGCGCTCCGGCCTCGTCGATCTCGCCGGCGTCTGCTTGATCCCGAAGGAGCAGCACCGGCATCGTGGCGACCCCCTCGCGAAGGTCGGTGCCGGGGGTCTTGCCGGTCGTGTCGGCGTCGGAGACGAGGTCGATGACGTCGTCGGCGAGTTGGAAGGCGACCCCGACCTTCTCCGCGTATTCCACCGCCGCATCGACAGCCGGTTGCGGAGCGCCGGAGAACAGTGCTCCGTAGTGGGCCGAGGCGGCGATGAGGGAGCCGGTCTTGTCCGCGAGCACTCCGAGGTAGTGCTCGATCGGGTCTTCCCCCTCCCGCGGTCCGAGCGTCTCGTTGAGTTGGCCGAGGACGAGCCGTTCGAAGGCGTCGGCCTGGATCCGTACCGCTTTCGGTCCGAGTTCGGCGACGAGTTGGGAGGCCCGGGCAAACAGCAGGTCCCCCACGAGGATCGCGACGGAATTGCCCCACACCTCATGGGCGCTGGGCGCTCCGCGCCGAAGCGGCGCGGAGTCCATGACGTCGTCGTGGTACAGGGAGGCGAGGTGGGTGAGCTCGGTGGCCACTGCGGCCTGGCGCACCCGGTCATCGACCCCCGCACCGAATTGGGCGCTGAGGATCACCAGCACCGGCCGCAGCCGTTTGCCGCCCGCCTCGATGAGGTGGCGGGCGGCATCATCGATCAGCGCGCGGGTGGTGGTGCGCGCCGTCTGCAGGAGTTGGTCTTCTAGGACGCAAAGTTCCTCTTGAACGACGCGTTCAAGCTCCGCATCCCCTAGTGGCAGTCCGATCACAGCAGGAATTTCGACGCTTGTTCTGCGAGGTTGAGCACTCCCTGGGGCAGGACCCCGAGGAGGACGGTACCGATCGCGCAGACGGCGACCGCGACCTGGGTCATCCCTTCGGGAGCGACGACCGCCGTCGTCTCATCAGCAGGTTCGGTGAAGAACATGAGCACGATGATACGCACATAGAAGTACGCGGCGGCCGCGGAGGCGAGGACGGCGATGACGACGAGGGGCCAAGCGCCGCCGGCGATCGCGGCGGAGAACACCGTGAACTTCCCGACGAACCCGCCCGTGAGGGGGATCCCGGCGAACGACAGGAGGAAGAGCACCATCGTGAACGCGGTGATCGGGCTGCGCCGGCCCAGGCCCGCCCATTGCTGGATGTTCCACGCTTCTGCGGTGATCGTGCCGTCCGGGCTCTTCTGCCGAACCATCGACACGATCGCGAACGCCCCCACGGTCGCGAGCCCGTAGGCGAGGAGGTAGAACAGCACGGAGCTGATCCCCTTGGATTCCAGGGCGATGATGCCCAGGAGCACGAACCCCGCGTGGGCGACCGAGGAGTAGGCGAGCATCCGCTTGATGTCCGTTTGCACGATCGCGAGCACGGTACCGACGATCATCGTGATGATCGCGATGCCCCACAGGAACGGCGCGAGGTCCCAGGCGATGCCAGAGGTCGCGACGTACACGAACCGGAGCATCGCCGCGAACGCCGCGATCTTCGTCGCTGCGGCCATGAAGCCGGTGATCGGCGTGGGGGCGCCCTGGTACACGTCGGGGGTCCATGCGTGGAACGGCACCGCACCGACCTTGAACAGCAGGCCGATGAGGACCATCACGGAACCGGCGAGGAGCAACCCGTCCATTCCGGCCACGGCGGGCACCGCCGTCGCGAGGTCACTGAGCGAGACCGAACCGGCGAAGCCGTACAGGAGCGCGATCCCCATGAGGAAGAACCCGGAGGCGAAGGCGCCGAGGAGGAAGTACTTCAGGGAGGCCTCCTGGGAGACCAGCCGGCGCCGCCGAGCCATTCCCGACAGCAGGTACAGCGGCAGCGAGAGCACTTCGAGGGCGATGAACAGCGTGAGCAGGTCCGCGGCGACGGGGAAGACGATCATCCCGAGCGCCGCGAACAGGGTGAGGGGGAAGATCTC
>JAJYRV010000081.1 GCA_021793935.1 Actinomycetes bacterium
GGCCGTCGCCCGCGCGTTCACCACCTACTTCCACCTCGTCAACCTCGCGGAGGAATACCACCGGGTGCGGGTGCTGCGCTCCCGGGAGGACGTGCCCTCCACCTCCGCCGATGATTCCCTCGTCGGGGCGCTGGGCAAGATCCACGACACCTACGGCCGTGAGGAAGCCGTGCGCCGGGCCCAGAACCTCGAGTTCCGCCCCGTGCTCACCGCCCACCCGACCGAGGCCCGCCGCCGCGCCGTGAGCTCCTCGATCCGGCGCATCACCGACCTCCTCGCCGAGCGCGACGACCCGCGCATGTCCGAGGTCGCCCAGGCGCGTAACTCCCGCGGCCTGCTCGCCGAGATCGACACGCTGTGGCGCACCTCCCCGCTGCGCCTGGACAAACCCACCCCGCTCGACGAGGTGCACACCGCGATGGGCGTGTTCGACGAAACGCTCTTCGATGTGCTCCCCCTCGTCTACCGGCAGGTCGACGAACTGATCTCCGACGGCGGAGCGCGCCAGGCACCGATCGCCAAACCGTTCGTGCGCCTCGGCTCCTGGATCGGTGCGGACCGGGACGGCAACCCGAACGTCACCGCCTCGATCACCCGCAAGGCCGCCGAGATCGCTGCCGAGCACGTGCTGACCAAACTCACCGCAGCGGCCCGGAAGGTGGGAACGGCGCTGACGATGGACGCCGTCTCCACCCCGCCGAGCGAAGCGCTCGTGAAACTGTGGAACAGCCAACGTTCCTGGGCCTCGGAGCTGTCGGCGAAGATCGCGAAGGAGTCCCCGGACGAACCGCACCGGCAGGTCACCCTCATGATCGCCGAGCGGATCAACGCGACCCTCACGCGCAACGCCGACCTCGCCTACGCGAACCCCGGCGAACTCATCGCCGACCTCACGGTGGTGCAGGACTCGCTCATCGCCGCCGGGGACGAACGTCGCGCCTACGGGGACCTGCAGGACCTCATCTGGCAGGTGGAGACCTTCGGGTTCCACCTCGCCGAACTCGAGGTGCGCCAACACTCCGCGGTGCACCGCCGGGCCCTGGAGGAGCTCGCCGAGGGCCAGCCCTCGGAGGTGACCGAGGAGGTGCTCGAGACCTTCCGCGCGATCGCGGCGATCCAGCGCCGGTACGGGCACGACGCCGCGCGCCGGTACATCATCTCCTTCACCACCTGCGCCGAGGACGCCGCGAACGTGTACGCCCTCGCGGATGCGGCGCTGGGCTCGGAGGCGCCGGAACTTGACGTTATCCCCCTGTTCGAGACCTTCGAGGATCTGCACAACGCGCCGGACGTGCTCGATGCGATGCTCGAGATCCCGCAGTACCAACAGCGCTTGGAGCAGACCGGGCGCCGCGTGGAAGTGATGCTCGGCTACTCCGACTCCTCCAAGGACGTCGGGCCGGTCTCGGCGACACTCGCGCTGTATGAGGCCCAGGAGAAGATCGCCGCCTGGGCGGAGCGCAACAACATCACGCTCACCCTCTTCCACGGCCGCGGCGGTGCGCTCGGGCGGGGCGGGGGCCCGGCGAACCGGGCCGTGCTCGCCCAGCCTCGCGGTTCGGTCGACGGCCGGTTCAAACTCACCGAGCAGGGGGAGGTGATCTTCGCCCGCTACGGCCAGCCCCGCATCGCGGCCCGTCACATCGAACAGGTCGCCGCGGCCACCCTGTTGCAGGGCACCGAGGAGATCGCGGAGCGCAACGACGCGGCGGCGAAGAAGTTCGCGAAGCTCGCTGCGGAACTGGACGACGTTTCCCGGGCGCGGTTCTTCGACCTCGTGAAGTCCGACGGGTTCGCCCCGTGGTTCGCCACCGTGACCCCGCAGGAAGAAGTGGGTTGGCTGCCGATCGGTTCCCGGCCCGCCCGCCGGGGCCTGAGCGTGGAGTCTCTCGAAGACCTGCGGGCGATCCCGTGGGTGTTCGCCTGGACCCAGGCGCGGATCAACCTCACCGGCTGGTTCGGGCTCGGCACCGCGCTCGCGGGCGTGGGCGATGTCGAGCAGTTGAAGGATGCCTACGAGACCTGGCCGCTGTTCGCGACGATGATCGACAACGTGGAGATGTCGCTCGCGAAGACCGATGAGCGCATCGCCGAGCGCTACCTGAAACTCGGGGGGCGGGAGGACCTTTCGGAACTCGTGCTCGAGGAGCTTGCGCTCACCCGCGAGTGGATCGTGAAGATCACCGGGCAGGAGCGGCTGCTTGCCGGGCACCGGGTGCTCGGCCGCGCGGTGCAGCTGCGCAGCCCCTACGTCGACGCCCTCTCGTTGCTGCAGCTGCGGGCCCTGCGGGTACTTCGCAGCACCGACGGCTCCGATGAGGAGACCGACGAGCGAATCCGCCGCCTCATGCTCCTGACCGTCAATGGCGTGGCCGCCGGGCTGCAGAACACCGGGTAGTGGCGGCCCGCGTCCCGGCGCCGGCCGCCTGCGGGGCGGGCTCCGCGCGCCGTTTTGCGGGCCGGATCCGCCGAGAATGACTTCGTGGTTGCTCGACAATGAGATTGCGGTTGAAATCTTCCAAAATACCAACCCTAATATCATTCTCGACCGCAGCGGCACTCGGCCCTGCGCGTACGCAACGAGCCCGGGACGGGTTTAGGCTTTTGTCCTATGACTGAAAATCCTCAAGAAGTGCTCCGAGCCGATGGCCGCCGCCCCGGCGAACTCCGCCCCGTTACCTTCACCCGGGGCTGGTCCGACCACGCCGAAGGGTCGGTGCTCGTGCAGTTTGGCGGAACCCGCGTCCTGTGCACCGCCTCCTTCACCGAGGATGTGCCCCGCTGGCGCCGCGGCTCCGGCAAGGGCTGGGTCACCGCGGAGTACGCGATGCTCCCGCGCGCAACGAACACCCGCTCCGACCGGGAGTCCGTGCGCGGAAAGATCGGTGGCCGCACCCACGAGATCTCCCGGCTCATCGGCCGCTCGCTGCGCGCGATCGTCAACACCCAGGCCCTCGGTGAGAACACGATCGTCGTCGACTGCGACGTGCTCCAGGCCGACGGCGGCACCCGCACCGCCGCGATCACCGGCGCCTACGTCGCCCTGGCCGACGCCGTGGCCTGGGGCAAAGAGAACGGCGCGATCCCGGCCAAGTCCACGGTCCTCACCGACTCCGTGGCGGCCGTGTCCGTCGGCATCATCCGCGGGGTTCCGATGGTCGACCTGCCCTATGAGGAGGACGTACGGGCCGATACCGACATGAACATCGTGATGACCGGCAGCGGCGGATTCGTCGAAGTCCAAGGCACTGCTGAAGGCGTGCCGTTCGCCCGGGCCGAACTCGACGCGCTGCTCACCCTCGCCGCCGACGGCATCACCGACCTCACCGCCCAACAGCGCCGCGCTCTCGCCCAGCCCCTCACCCGCAACGAAACCCCGGGAAGTATCGCATGAGCGCGAAACTCGTCCTCGCCACGCACAACAACGGCAAACTCGCCGAACTCCGCGCCATCCTCGCGGCAGTCCTGCCCCCGGAGGAGATCGTCTCCGCGAATGATCTCGACCTGCCCGACGTGAAGGAAACCGGGGTCACCTTCGCGGAGAATGCGCTCCTGAAAGCGCGCGCCGTGGCCCAGCAGACCGGGCTCATCTCCCTCGCCGACGATTCCGGCCTCGCCGTCGACGTACTCGGCGGGGCACCGGGCATCTTCTCCGCGCGCTGGGCCGGCCACCACGGGGACGACGACGCGAACATCGATCTCCTCCTCGCCCAGCTCTCCGACGTCCCGGCTGCCCATCGCCAGGCGGCGTTCGTGTGCGCCGCGGCGATGGTCACCCCCGAGGGCGCGGAGACGGTCGAGCACGGCTACCTGCGCGGAACGCTCCTGACCGAACGCCGGGGCAGCGGCGGCTTCGGTTACGACCCCATCCTCCAACCTGACGGATACAACATCTCCACCGCGGAAATGAGCGCGGAGGAGAAGAACGAGATCTCCCACCGCGGTGAAGCATTCCGAGCGCTTGCGACCCACGTGTGCCAAGCGCTCTCGAGCGAGTAACCCCGCGGGCGAAGGGGCAGCGTGAGACGGTCGGAACAGGTGAAGAGGGATGACGCGTTTGTTGCTGTGAACTAAAACGCGTTCACCGGCGCAGACCTTGGGCAGCGGAGGAGAAGTCAGCGTAGGAGAACAGGCAGAGTCGTTGACGTCGAGGCTCGACGCCGCGCGGCGCGCGAAGCTCAACGAGGTGGCGAGCGAGCGGAGTATTTCGCCTTCCCGGCTCCTGCGTGACCTTATTGACCAGCTTCGACACGGCCGCTTTTCGCGCCCGACCGCGCCGGCGCTCTCAGAAACGCGTCGGCATGTTAAGAACCGTAGCTCCGGGGAGTCCCGGACTACACTAGGCGGATCGAAAGGGAGGGCCGCATGACGTGGTGGACCAGTAGTTCCAGCACCGAGCTTCAACTGCTCCTCCTTGCCTTCGTGCTCTGCGCCCTCATCGGGCTGGAGCGCCAGTTCCGCCAAAAGGCCGCCGGGTTCCGCACCCATGTGCTCGTGGGCACCGGCGCTGCGGCGTTCACGCTCGTGTCCGCATTCGGCTTTTCCACCGTGCTCAGCGACGAGGTCGTGCTCGACCCTTCCCGGATCGCCGCCCAGATCGTCTCGGGTATCGGCTTCCTCGGCGCGGGCGTCATCTTCACCCGCCGCGATGTCGTGCGCGGGCTGACGACGGCCGCCACCATCTGGGTCGCTGCCGCCGTGGGGATGGCGGCTGGTGCGGGGATGGTTTCGCTGGCGATCGGGCTCACCGCCGCCCACCTGTTCGCCCTGCTCGCTCTCGGCCCACTCGTTGCCCGCATGCCCAACCGGGATTCCAACCGGATCGTGCGCGTGACGTACAACGACGGCGAGGGCGTGCTCCGCCGCCTTCTCGCCACCGCCACCCAGCAGGGCTACTCCACGTTCATCCTCTCCACCCGCAGGTTCGACGACAACGACCTCGTGCAGCTCGACGCACGCTTCAAGGGCAAACCGCCACTACAGGATCTCGTCTCGACGATCCACGAGATCGACGGCGTGCGCGGGGTGCACGTGCGCTCCGACGACGATGACGACGAGGACTCCCAGAACTAGCCGCCCGCCTGGGCAGCTCCGCGGCGTCGTCGAACGAGGAACGCGATGAGCCGCCAGCCCAACAACAGCGCGCCGAGCACCCCGAACGTCACGTAGGGGAACCCGCCAGACAGTCCGCCGCCGCCCAGGCCGCGAAGGGCGAGCCCGCCGCCAGCGGTGACGACCCAGACGATCACGCCGGTGGGCCACAGGCTCACCAAGCGCCGCGCGGCCCGTCCGCGCCAATCGAGGGCGTCGGTGGATTCGGCGGCGCGGGTCATCGTGATCGCCTGCCACACGAACACCCCGAGCCAGACCACGAGCAGGGCGATGAGGAAGGGGCGCAGCGCCTCGGAGAAACCCGCGAGCCCCGATTCCTCGTGGGTGCGGCGCCCAGCCGCGACGAACAGTGCGACGGCCCCGGCATCGGCGAGGAAGGCGAGGGAGGCGGTCCACGACCGCCGCGGGGCCGGGGCTTTGAAGTTGAAACCGCTCATAGCAACCGGCCGGTGGTGGCGAGCGCGGTGCGCACGAGGGCGCTGTGGCCATCGACCATATCGCCAATGATCGTGGGATCGATGATCTCCTCGGGGGAGTGCCACGCGACTTCGAGGGCGTCGTGGGAGGGTTGGCAGTCGCCTTCCACGGGAACGATGTACGCGAGCGAGACCGCGTGCTGGCGCGGGTCGTGGTACGGCGTGATCCCCGGGGTGGGGAAGTACTCGGCTACCGTGAACGGCACGAGGGAGGTGGGGATTCGCGGCAGGGCCATGGAGCCGAGGTCTTTGTCGATGTGCCGGGCGATCGCGTCACGCAGCCGCTCGTGATACATCACCCGCCCGGAGACGAGCGCGCGCTGGATCGAGCCCTCCCGCGGGGTGCGCAGCAGAGTCGCGATCCGGGTGATCACCCCATCGGTGTTGACCCGCACAGGAACGATGTCGACGTACAAAAACGGCAGTCGGTGGCGCAGCACGGTGAGTTCCTCGTGGGAGAACCAGCCGCCGACCTCATCAGGAAGAGTTTCGCTCACCCTCTATTTGTATCGCGAGGAGTGGCGGTACGTCATCTCAACGCTCGATCGGCGAGTACCGCGAGTTGGGTGCGGTTGGCGAGGTCGAGGCGGGTGAGCATCTGATTGATGTGCGATTTCACCGTTCCCTCCGACAAGTGCAGGGCGCCGGCGATCTGCCGGTTTGAATAGCCCTCGCGCAGGTGGGCGGCGATCTCGCGTTCGCGGGCGGTCAGGAGCCCGAACCGTTGGCCCGATGCGGCGTCGGGCCCGCCGGGCAGGGCGGCCCGCATCGTTTTCGCCGCGGCGGGGGAGTAGAACGGTTCATCGGTCACCGCCGTGCGCGCCGCCCGGATGAGATCCTCGTTCGGGGCGGCCTTGATGACGAAGCTGCACGCTCCCGCCTCCAGCGCGTGCAGGCAGGTGTCATCGACGTTGAGGGAGGTGAGCACGACGATCGCCGGCGGGTTGGGCAGCGTGCGGATCGCTCGGGTGGCCTCGTTGCCGTTCATCCGCGGCATCTGCAGATCCATGAACACGACATCCGGGTGGTGCAGGTGCACCTTGTCGATCGCCTCGACCCCGTCGTGTGCTTCGGCGACCACCTCGAGCCCCTCGGCCGAGTTGAGGATCGCTTTCAGGCCGGTGCGAACGAACGGGTCGTCGTCGACAATGAGAATCCTGATGACCATGCCTCAAGCGTACGGGGCGGGGCTGACGCGCCACGGGATCCACGCGCGGACCTCGAAGAGGTGGCCGTGTTGGCCCGCGTTCACCCAGCCGCCGAGCTGCTCGACCCGTTCGCCCGCGCCGACGAGGCCGCTGCCGCCGCTGGTGGTCCCAGTGGGGGTGGCGCCGCCGGGCGCGGGCGCAACGGCCGGGTTGGCGGCGTAGACCTCGATGCCCCCGCGGGCCGGGCCGCCCATTGCTCGCAGCGTGAGCATCTGGCGCGGCGCGTGCTTCGCGGCGTTGGTGATGATCTCCTGAACGACCCGGAATGCTGCCCGCTCCACCACGGTGGGGGCGGGGGTCTCAGTGTCGATGTCGAGGTGGGAGTTGATCACCTGCCCGCGCCGGCGGGCCTCGTCGACCAACCCCTGGAGGTCGATGAGGGAGGTGGCCGGTGCCGGTTGGCTGCGGTAGGTCCGCACGATCTCGTGCATCTCCGCGGTCGCTTCTTGAGCAGTGCGTTGAAGCTGCTCGGCGTGGGAGCGCACGGCGGCGGCGTCCTTGGGGTCGGCGCGCACGGCACCGGAGAGCATGGAAACTGCGGCGAGTTTGCTGCCCAGACTGTCGTGCAGTTCCCGGGCGATGCGTTCGCGCTCCTCGTACCGCGCGAGTTCCTGATTGAGGTAGGCGTTCTCAGATTGTTTCTCGGCTGCGGTGGAGGAGATGAGGTTGAGGCGCTGTTGCGCCCGGACGAGCACCGCGGCACCGAGCACGAGCGACATCATGATCGCCGTGACGAACGCTTCGGTGTACCAGGGAAAGGTCGCTCGCCACTCCGGCCCGGCGGGGTCTTCTAAGAACGTGCCCAGGACGGAGCCCTCAGCGGTGGGCGAGGCGAGATCGCGCGCGACCGCGAGGTAGGTGACCGCCGTGGTCCCACCCGCGGCCAACCACAACCACGGGTCCCGCCACGCGGGAGAGTCCCGGTAGCGGAACAGGGAGCCGAGCGCGACCCAGGAGACGGTCGACCCGATGGAAAGCAAGGTGCACGAGGCGAGGGCGATCGCCATGACGATCTCCGGGAACTCACGCCGCCACAGAAGCACGAACGGCACA
>JAJYRV010000082.1 GCA_021793935.1 Actinomycetes bacterium
CGTCGGTGTTGCCGGGGTCGTCCCCGTCGGTGTTGCCGGGTTGCTCTCCGTCGGTGTTGCCGGGTTGCTCTCCGTCGGTGTTGCCGGGGTCGTCCCCGTCGGTGTCGCCCGGGCCCTCTTCGTCGTCCGTCACAGTGAACACGATCGAGGCCGAGAGATCACCGGAGGAAAGAACTGCGGTGTGGTCTCCTGCTGAAAGCGTGTCTGAGATGAATGTGAAGGAGACAGTCCCTTCGGCGTCGGCGGATTGAGTCCCGATCTCATCGGAGTTCACGCTGAAAGTGACTGTGTCTCCGGCAGGGAAGCCCGTGCCGGTGAAGACGATGCCCGAACCAGCGAGCTCGGAGGTGGTCAATCGATCCGTCGAAGCGACGACCTCAGGATCAACAGTCGGAGCAGGTTCATAATCACCGTCTCCGGTCGCGGACCAGTGCAGGTAGTTGTATCCGCATGAACCGTTATCGATGAGCATCGTGCCCGAGGCGGTGCCGTCGGCGTTCACCGTGCCATAGACAGTAACCTCGTCTGCCGTAGTGTCCGGTGACCAGCTCACGGCAAACGCTCGATCCGAGGTGATGCGCGTGGGGGGCATCCCATCGAAGTCGATGGTTCCGGTCGGGTTGTTCGGAGACAGCCAGCACACCCAACGGTATTCGGAGGAGAACCCGGAGATGATTCCCTCGTCATCCACAGTGAACGTGACGTCGAATTCGTCGATCTCGGATGACCAGATCGTGCCTGCGATGGGCTGCTCAGCAGTGCCCGTGAACGTACCTGCCGGCGCCGGATCCCCATCCGCGTCGGGCACAACGGTGAGTGACGCCGACACCGAGACGGCCGGGTGAATGAGTTCGATCGTGTGCTCGCCGACCCCGAGTGCGTCGGTCAATTCGTAATCGAGTGATCCGAGCCCGGCGAACACTGAATCCACCACGGTGCCGTTCACCGTCACATCTACAGGGGAATCCTCCACGAGATCGCGGGCAATGACTGTGATCGGTGAGTCCGAGGATTCAGGAAGCACCTCGGGAACTACGAGCATCAGCGGAGTCCCATCGTAGTCAGCGAAATATGTTTCATCGGCGACGACGTCGAAGGTCGCTGAAATGCTGCCCGTCGCTGCGGTGATCGTGAGGGTGTGGGTGCCGGCACCGAGGGCGCCAACGAACACGAACTCGACGTCGCCGAAGAAGTCCGCCTCGGCGGTGAAGGTTTCGTCACCGATCTGGATCGTGAGTGCTTCGTCCTGCTCGAATCCTGATCCGGTGACGGTGAGACCATCGCGTTCGATATCCCATTGCGAGATCGGGGCGATGGGATCGACCTCGAAGGCGGGGTCCGGGTCGATTGGTTCGCCATCGAGTTCGGCAGTCCACGAGAGGATGGAATCACCGCACGGCCCGTGGTCGAAGACGAACGTACCAGTGGCCGAACCGTCAGCGTTCACGACTCCGGTGAGGGTGTAATCCGAGGCTCCCGGTGACCAGGTGATCTCGAAGGGACGGTCTACAGTGACGGGAGTGGTGGGAAACTCGCTATCGGCAAGCTCGAGGTAGCCAGATTCGACTCCGCCGGCAACGCAGACCCACCAGAACTCCCCGCTAAGATCGCGAATGCTCCCAGAATCGTCCACCTCAAAGCTGAATGGACGGGTGTCAGGATCATCGAGTTCACCATGACCTGCGTGGGTTTGAACGGAGCTGCCCACGTACGTGCCAGGGGCAGGAGCCTCGCCCTGCTCGTCGGCGACGACCGTGAATTCATGACTCGCGATGCCGACCGGGTGGCGGAATTCGACAAGGTACTCACCCGGCGCGTAGTCGCCGATAAGTTCGTATTCGAAGTGGTATGCGTGCTGGACCGTTTCGATGATGGCCCCGTTGAGGTACACATCAACGGGAGTGTCGTACGGAAAGTCCGTGACGTAATACTCGATCGGCTCACTTGCAATCTCCGAGACCGTCCTCACATCGTGGCTCGCCGTCAGGGACGGTTCTGCGGTGTGATCGGCGTACCACTGCGCATTGTCGATCACGAAGAACGAATCGGAGACCTGGCCGACGTCTGCGACCAACGTGAGGGTGTGCTCACCAGCGGAGGCAGTGCTGGTGACGAAGTCGGCAATCTCCCCATTCGCGTCGGCGACGACCGTGCCCACGGAGGTCGTGCCCACCTGCACCTCGACCGAGGAGGACGGCTGGAAACCCGACCCTTCGACCTCCAAGCCGGTGCGCTCGAGATCCCACTCCGCGATCTCGGCCGGATCGCCGAAGAAGCAGCTGGTGTAGCCGCCGAGACAGATCGACAGATCCGCCCCGTCCTTGGCGGGAATCTCAGCTTCGCCGCTTCTGTCGGAATCAGCCATAGCGGGGGAGGCGAAACTGACCAGCAGTGCCGCTGCCCCCAATGCACTCATCATGGGGCGTTTTCGCCCCCGCGTTCGCTTGTGTTCAGGCTCCGTTGTGATCACGAGGCTCCTCATTTCGTTTGACCGAGACAGGTAGTGGCGCTGGGCACAGCCGAGTGCACCGAGCAGCATCCAGAACAAGTTCTAGTGAGGATGAGCCCCGTTGGCACGCAAGCGGAACAATGTGGAACGGAAAGGCTAGGTGGTGGTCGGAGCCGGGTCGAACAAGTTTTCTGCACGATAAGATCCCGCCCGGCGGTAGGCGGTCCTCGCCTGCGAGAATTCTCGTGCGCGGTCTTCGGGCTCTGAACTCACTTCGCCCCGCAGCTGGTGCAAGCGGCCCCGCAACTCGAAGTCGCCGCCGTCGGCGAGATACGATTCGGCCTCAACGAGACTCGCCCGTGCTGCATCGAGGTCGCCGAGATCGGCAGAGAGCCGGGCGTGCACGATCAACGCCTCCGCGTTGACCACGCCGATACCCAGATCCTCGGCGAGCGAGAGAACCTTCGCGATGCGGGCACTAGCCTCGGTCAGTTCGCCCAGATCCCGGAGCGTTTGTGCCGCCGTGATCTCGCCCGCTGCTTCGAGATAGACCAGGCCCAGCTCTCGGGTGAGGCCAATGCCGGAATCAGCATCCGTCAGGGCCCGGGAATAGTCTCGTGTGGCCCTGTTCAACTCCGCCATGTTGACGAGCGCGTTCGCCCGTAGAACCGTATTCCCGCATGCCTCGGCCCCCTGTAGCGCCCGCTCGAGGACTTCCCGCTCCTGTGTGAAGTGTCCGGAGGTGTGTAGTACCACGCTGAGGTTGATGAGCGCTGAGATCAGACGGACCGGTTCGTCACGTTCCTCGTGGATCTCCACAGCCCTGCGCAGGCTCTTGGCCGCGCGCTCGAGGCGCCCCTGGCGCAGGTCGATGATCGCCGACATGTTCTCGATCAGGCCGGCCGTGCCCGGGTCGGAGAGCACCCCGGCATCGGCGATGAGGCGCTGCGCCCTCTCGAAGTGTTCCTGTGCTTCCTCCGGCCGCTGGCTGTTGACGAGGAGCTGCCCGGAATCGAGACTCGCCATCGCAAGAGCATCATGATCGCCGACGTCAGCGGCGAGGTCCGCGGCTGCCTCATGAAGCCGTAACGCGTCGGAGTTGTGCCCAGCGAAGTTCATCCACCAGCTCAGACCCTCGGAGATGCGAAACAGCAGCTCCGGGTGTCCCCGTTGCGGTGCTGCATGCGCCAACGCGAGCAATGAGGGCAGCCGGCGCTGCAGCCATGCGGCCGCTTCCTCCGTTGGCCAAGCCCGGCTCGGGTACTCAAACGTGGTACGGCGCGGAACGTCGTTCACCTCTGCCGCGAGTGTTTCGTATGCCGCCCACACGCGTTGCGCGAAGTGCTTGCCCAACCGGTGGAACGCCGCGTCCCGAGTGCGTGGGGAGTCAGTCTCCTCCGACTGCTCCTTGGCATAAGCCCGAACGAGCGCATGCAGTCCGAACCGCCCTTCGCCGCGCGGGGTGATGAGGCTAGCTCCAGCGAGCACTCCGTGTGCTTCGGTGGCCTCCTCGGGTGAGATGTTCGTGAGGATCGCGGCTTCTTCGATATCGACCTCGCTTACGGGTAGGTCGGCCAGCGCGCGCAACAGACGCGCGGCGGACGCGGGCAGTGCGCGATAGGAGATGTCGAGCTCGGCTCGCAGTTCGTCATCCACTCGGGGAGTGGCAAGCCGGCGTCGCATCAGGTCGACGTGTTCGGCCAGGGTCCATTCCGGGTGAGTCGCCAACCGGCTCCCGACGAGGGCGATCGCCAACGGTAGACCGCCGGTTATCTCTGCCAGGTGCTCCGCATGATCTTCCGGCTCTCCAGCGAACGAAACGGAGTTGCCCGCAGCCGCGGTGAGGGTGTGGAGCATCGCCGCGGTTTCGTGTGCACCGAGTCCGCCCAATTCCACATGGGCCCAATCGCCGGCGTTCGACAACGGGGCGCGGCTCGTGACGATCACGGGAATTCCAGTGGAATCGCCGAGGATCTCCCTGACCTGGCCAGGGTTCGCGGCGTCATCGAGCACGAGCAGTCTGCCGGAGCTCTCCAGCGTCCGCAGGAGTCGACCCTTCCCGTCGACCTCGCCCTCACCTGCGCCCAACCCTCGTAGGATCGCGCGTTTCGCGGCCTGCGGAGTCACCGGTGGAGACTCTGCGTTGTGGCCGCGCAGGTCCAAGAAGAGTGCTCCAAAGGGAAATTCTTGTGCCGCTCGAAGTGCGAGCTGGGTCTTTCCTGCCCCGGCCATTGCCGATACCCAGGCGAGCCCGTTCGAGGTGACGACCTCCAAGACCCGAGCGAGTTCCGCTGTCCGGCCGGTGAAATACGGCACCGGTGCGGGAACGTCGTCTCGGACCGAAGCAACAGCGGCACCGTCGGAAGCCGCCCGGGCCAGTCGAAGGCGGGCTGCCCACCGTTGGCGAAGGCCCGGCGGAAGGCCAAGCGCGAGCGCGATCTCTATCACCGCATCGGTATCGATCCGGCGCCGGCCATCCTGGAAACAACGGTAGATCGTAGTCCGGGGGATCCTTCGCTCATGCTCGGGCACACCGCGGCTGCCGCGTTGCGCGGCGATCCGCCGACCGATCTCTGCGAAGGAAGGCGCGCCGTCGGCGTCCCGCAGCGCCCGCAACTCCCTGGCGATCTGGTCAAGACTTGCGGGAGGATCGGCCCAGTCGATCGCGGGAATACTACCGTCGGGCATGGTACGGCTCCGTGTGCGGGTCTGCGGTCGGCGCGAACTCTACTCGCTTTTACGGGCCACATGCTATCCGACGACGAGGCTCATAGGTAGCACCGCGAAATGGGGGCCGTGCCTCACAGACTATTCCCCGCGTAATGCCTTTCGGGATCTGAGGGGACGGCCCACGCTGGGGTGATGAGCAAGGATGAGATTTCTATGACGGCTCGAATCGAGATCACGAAGAAGTACGCCCAGGCCTATGAGCGGGCGTCTAAGAAAGATAAAGGCAAAATTTTGGACATGGTGGTGGGTGGTGACGGGGTGGAATCGGGATCATGCCCGCCAGCAGCTGCGCCGACGGATGCGTCAGGAGCCGGACAGGGCGAAGGCCACCGTGGTGGCGGGTGGATCAGCGTGGGACCAAGGCGCGGAAGTATTCCTACGATGCGACCGTAGTGTTGGGAGCGGGTGTGGGGCGCCTCGGGTGGGTCGCGGGAGGAAGTGCCTGGCGGCGGGGATGGAAGACTGGCTGGACGCGTTGGAACCTGGTCCCGGGCCAGGGCCGCAACAGCGCCCAGGTGCCCAAGGAGTTGTTGGCGATGAGCCCGGCAACGATTGAGTGAGTACTTAAAACCGGTGCGTGATGACGATCCGGTCAAGGTAAAGGAACCACCACCCCCGCAAACTCGCTGTTGCGGAACTCGGTGGCGATCCGCACCTCCGCCGACGAGGTCGACGACGAACCGGGGTTGTTAGAAGTCGATACCGTTGCTCACTGCGGGCCGACGATGAAGGGCGAGTTCGCCCGCAGTGTGAACTCCCGCCGATATGCGTATCGGGTGGGTGTACACCGTCGCGATCCGCAATAACGCTGCGGTGCACATCAAAAATGCGTGCACCCAGATGGTCGAGTCGGTGCCGTATTTGGTGACCAGTTTGGACTTCGACAATGGCTCAGAATTCATGAATTACGACCTGCTGGACTGGGCCAGTGAGCATAAGGTGTTTTTCACTCGGGGCCGACCGTACTTGAAGAACGATCAAGCAACGATTGAATCGAAGAATAATCACCTGGTGTGCCGCCCGCGGGTTCTACTACCGCTACGACACGGCTGAAGAGCTGAAAGTGCTCAACGAATTGTGGCCGTTGGTGGGTGACCGGCTCAACTTCTTCACCCCGACTTAGAAACCTACCGGGCACTCCACAGATCGGGTAGGCAGGCGTAAACGTGTTTATGACGCTCCCCGAAGCCCCTACCGACGGCTACTGCAGGCCGGGATACTGTCTGCCGAGCAGGAGGCGGAACTGGCCGACTACAAAGCCTCCCTGGATCCCCTCTACCTTGCCCACGAGATCGACCGTCTTCAGCAGCGGTTGATCAAACTGTCTGCTGAGAAGACGCGTGACCTCCAGCGTAACGTCCTCGCCCAAGCGGCGCTGCCTGCGATCGAGGGCATCAAGATCCACCAGACCGGCTAATCGATTACGCGGGGACTTTTAACTGAGGCACGGGGGTAAATTTCGCGGGGGCCTTGACGTGAGGCACCTCGTCCGAGGGAGTGCTCCTGCTGCTCTCATTCCGGCGTCGTGGACACAAGTTCGATGAAGCGGGCGACGTCGCTGAACATCGCCCCGCGCGGGGGCAACTGTTCCAGCAGGTGCGAGGAATACACGACGTAGGCAGCCTCGCGCGCTCGAGTCATCGCAGCCCCCAGGACGTGGGGCGCCAGCGGCATCCGCGGTGCGCCCAGCGGGAGGTCGGCGAGCGTGGATGTGCTCAGCGAGACGACGGCGACGGCTGCCTCCTGCCCGGCGGTATCCTCCAGCCGGAGCACCCGCACCCCCGGCCACCGGGCGAGTTCCCGTTGGAGCAGGAGCACCTGGGCGTCGAAGGGCGACGTCACGAGGACGTCCGACTCCGCGAGCGGGCTGGCGGAGAGGAGTTCGCCCAGGAGCCGGACGACGGCTTCGGCCTCCTCCGCCGAAGTGTCGCGGTTGCCCAGATGCGCCACCGGGACCGACCGCAGTCCGGCGAGGTGCTCCGGCAGGAGCCGGAGCTCGGATGCCGGAGGGCTGATCATCTTCGCGCGCGGGTAGAGGGAGGCCCGGATCACCGAACCGAGTTCGTGATGGAATCGGCGTGTCTCCTCGAGCTCGGTGTGGTCGTGGATCGTGGCGCCTGAATCGCCTTGGATCCAGGAGAGCAACGGTCCGCGGACGAGGTCTTTGGGAAGTGCGCGGCGGTGGATCGGGATGGCGCGGGCGGGGTCGCCGACGGCGATGACGTGCTCGGCCCCCTCGGCGGCGGCGACGGCGTCCAGGACGCTGACCTGATGGGCGTCGTCGATGATCACGGTGCCTTCGACCTCCTGGGCGCGGGCTTGCGCGAGAGCGCTCTTGCCCGCCCCGGCCGGCCCGGTGATGATCGAATATGTGAGCTTCTTCGCCTGCTTCAACGCGGCAGAAGGGTCGGCCACGGCAGAGGAGCCGGGGAGCGCGCGGAGGAACGCAGGCACGAGCCGGTGGGTTTCCGGATCATGAGCGGGGGTGGCTTCGCGCAGCGACAGTCGCTGATCCGCCCCGAGGTGTTCGCACTCGAGGACCTCGGCCTTGCGGGCAACGAGCCCTTCTGCGCTCGTGGGCCCCTGGTCCGGATCGGCATAGACGACGAGGACGTCTGCCCCCGGCGAAAATTCCGAAGATCGGAA
>JAJYRV010000083.1 GCA_021793935.1 Actinomycetes bacterium
CGCCTTCGTGATCCTGCGCCAGGAAGCCCTGGGCGAGGCGGGCGAGGGCGGCGATGAAGTCGTCGCCGCGCTCCGGTCACACGTGACCAAGGAGATCGGGCCGATCGCGCGCCCGCGTTCCATCCTTGTCGTTGCGGAACTTCCCAAGACCCGCTCGGGCAAGATCATGCGCCGCCTCCTGCGTGACGTCGCGGAGAACCGCCCCGTGGGGGATGTGACCACGCTCGCTGATAGCTCGGTGATGAGTCAGATCCAGGCGGGCCTGGGCAGCTGATCGCCCCAACAGTTCGGCTCGAGGAGAAGGCTCGAGGTCAACGCTCGGCCCGTGGGTGCAACAACCCACGGGCCGAGCCCCTTTTTCGCCCCTGCCCGCGCGCGATTGAGCCGCTGAGGAGCGCGAGCAGCACAAACCCGGCTGTCAGTGCGCGGCCCGTTTGCGCCTGCGGGCATTGGGAGCCGCCGGGGGTTCTCCCGTGGGATAGGAGGGGCAGTACCTGGCGAGCGGGCACTGCTCGCACAGGGGTTTGCGGGCGAAGCAGCACCGGCGGCCGTGGAAGATGAGGTGGTGGTTGAGCATGATCCAGCGTTCCTCATCGAAGAGGTCCATGAGCTCGAATTCGACCTTGACCGGGTCGGTTGCCGAGGTCCATCCGAGCCGGCGAACGACCCTGCCCACGTGGGTGTCGACGGTGATTCCCGGAATCCCGAACGCGGTGCCGAGCACGACGTTCGCGGTCTTCCGGCCCACCCCGGGGAGCGCCACGAGTTCCGCCAGAGTCCTGGGCACCTCGCCGTCGTGCTCCTCGAGGAGCGCCATGCCGATGCCCTTGATCGCCGCGGCTTTGTTTCGGAAGAACCCGGTGGGACGAACGAGTTCCTCCAACTCCGTGATATCGGCTTGCGCGAATGCCCGCGCATCGGGATATTTCGCGAACAGCGCCGGGGTCGTCTGGTTCACTCGGGCGTCCGTGCACTGCGCCGATAGCACGGTGGCAACAAGCAATTCCAGCGCATTAGTGAAGTCCAATTCGCAATGCGCATCCGGATATGTTTGCGCAAGTATGTCGTCGATCATTTCGGGGGTAGCCTGAGCCAAGAGATCCTCCTTGCGTTCCTCCCCACCATAGGCTGGACGCGCCCACAAGTTGGAAGGTGGAACATGTCCACCTAAAAACCTGGCACAATGTGCGATAACTCACATGAAAGGTTGCTGCACTTATGGACGAGTCAATCGTTCGCTCAGCTCCGCTATTCGCAGAGCTAAACGATCAAAGTTATCTAGCGGTCCGCGAACGGATGCAAGAGTCCACCTACCGCCGTGGAGAAGAGATTTTCCGTGAAGGCACCCCCGGTGACCGGCTGTACGTCATCGGAGCGGGCAAGGTGAAATTAGGACACACTGCACCCGACGGTCGCGAGCACCTGCTGGCCATCCTTGGTCCCGGCGAGATCCTCGGCGAAGTATCGCTGTACGACCCGGGCCCGCGGACGGCCACGGCTACCGCGCTCGCGAAGACGGTGGTGGTGGAACTCCAGCACACGGATCTCCTCCGCGTGCTTGATGCCCGGCCCGAGATCTCCCAGCACCTGTTGCGCTCGCTCGCGATTCGGCTGCGCCGCACGAACGATAAGGTTTCGGATCTGATTTTCTCCGACGTGCCGGGCCGGGTCGCGCGCTCACTCCTGGAGCTCGGCGCCCGCTTCGGGCAGCAGACCGAGCGCGGATTGCGGGTCACCCACGATCTCACCCAAGAGGAACTCGCCCAGCTCGTCGGCGCCACTCGGGAAACCGTGAACAAGGCGTTGGCAGAGTTTTCCTCCCGCGGCTGGCTCCAGTTGGATGGTCGCTCGGTGATCCTCCTCGACATCCCCAAACTCCGCCGGCGCGCGCGCTAACGCGCCCGCTTATTGCCCTGAGGTGATGGTGGCCATCGCCTCAGGGCGCGTGCTCTGCGCGGGCCCGCTCGCCGCCTCAGGCAAGTTCGAAAATGACTTCGACTTCGACGGATGCGTCAAGGGGCAGCGCGGCCACGCCCACCGCGGAACGCGCGTGCGGGGAACCGAACACCTCGGCGAGCAGGTCGGAGGCCCCGTTAACCACCTGCGGGTGCGAGAAGAAGTCCGCCGAGGAGGAGACGAATCCCGTGACCTTCACGGCCCGCGCGAGATTGTCCACCCCGCCGGCAACCCCGGCCGCTGCCGCGATCGCGTTGAGGGCGCAGATCCGGGCGGCGGCTGCGGCGTCGTCAACTGACGATTCGGGGCCCAACTGACCCGTCGCCGCGAGCGCGCCCTCGACGAGCGGTAGCTGGCCAGAGGTGTAGATATAGTTCCCGCTGCGGGTGGCGGGCACGTAGTTCGCTACGGGCACCGCCACCTCGGGCAGCGCGATTCCCAGTTCGCCTAAGCGCTGTTGAACACTCATTCCACGGGCCGCTTCATGTACGCGACGAGGCCGTTACCGTCGGGCCCGGTGACCACCGAGACCAGTTCCCAGCCTTCCGAACCCCAATTATCGAGGATCGCTTTCGTGTTGTGAATAATCAGCGGAACGGTTACATATTCCCATTTAGTCATATGAGTAGTTTACGGCGCTCGGCCCTTTACGGCGCTACCTCTTCGCGGACTTCGCTTTCCCACCCACCGGCCACCGCTGGTAAATGAGCTCATTGATCGAATCGCGATCCATTTCCGCTAAGGTATCCCGCCAGGATTCGACGCTGGGCGCCCGGCGCAGCAACGCGCGGCGCTCCCGTTCCGTGAGCCCGCCCCACACACCGAACTGAATCCGGTTATCGAGGGCATCAATGAGGCATTCGAGTCGGACTGGGCAGGTGAAACAGATCTCCCTCGCCTGCCGTTGCGCGGCCCCGCGCACGAACAGGTCATCTGGATCTTGGGCTGCGCAAGCTGCCTGAGCCGTCCAACTTTGGTCCACTAAAGGATTCATAGGTCTCCCTCCCCCGAGAGAAAGTAAGTTTCGCGCCTTTACGAAACCGTCGTATAGTACGAAAAGGTACGGCATTTCTTTGCGGAGGACAAATCCTTGGTCAACTGACCGCATGGTGATGAGATTATTGCCAATAGCTGAGCACCGGTGGCACGCACACAATTTTTGCACTAAGCCAGCGCGTGCCGGCTTTCGATGGCGAGCGTTTGCAACCTCACTCGTTCTTCACAACTAGCGAACCACTTCTCACGCGCGGGCAACGTACACTAGTACCCATGTCGCCCCGGAACTCGTCTCGCGCCATGCACCCAGGCCAGGTGATTGCTGCATTCTTGGCCTTCCTTCTTTTCGCAGGGGTGGGAGGTGTGCTCGCCGCGGGTTTGGTCATGCCCGTTGTTGCCGCGACCGGCTCGGTGACCCAGGCCTCCTCCGAACTCTTCGACGATCTGCCCGGCGAACTCGGCTCGGAGGAGATGTCCGAGCAGTCGGTCATCCTCGACCGCAACGGCAAGCTGCTCGCGCGGTTCTACATGTGGAACCGGATCGTCGTTCCGATGGAGAAGATCGACCCGCTCATGGGGCAGGCGGTGATCGCCATCGAGGATCACCGGTTCTTCGAACATGGCGGCATCGACACCGAAGGGCTCATGCGCGCGGCCTTCACGAACCTTTCCGGCGGGGCGCTGCAAGGTGGGTCGACGCTCACCCAGCAGTACGTCAAGAACGTGCTCGTCGAGCACAGCCGGGTCTCGGATGATCCCGAGGCTTACGTCGAGGCCACTGATCCGACCTTGGGCCGGAAACTTCGGGAAGCGAAGATGGCGATCAGCCTGGAGAAGTCCCGCACCAAGGAGGAGATCCTCGAGGGGTACCTCAACGTTGCCCAGTTCGGGGCGTCGGTGTGGGGCGTGGAGGCCGCGGCCCGGCACTACTTCTCCCACTCCGCCGAGGAGATGACCCCCGCCGAGGCGGCCGTGCTCGCGGGCGTGACGAACGCACCGAACAAATACGATCCGGTTCTCAACCCGGAGAACTCCAAGCAGCGCCGAGACGCCGTTCTTCGCAAGATGTATGAGCAGGACTTCATCACGCAGGAGGAGTACGACGAGGCGGTCGAGACCGAGATCGAGGACATGCTCGAGGTCAACAGCACCCCCTCGGGCTGCGCGGCGGCCAAGAACGCGGCCTACTTCTGCGACTACGTCAAGCGGGTCATCCAGAACGATGAGACGTTCGGGGAGGACCGCGCGGAGCGCACCCAATTGCTCATGCAGGGCGGGCTCACGATCACCACGACGCTCGATCCGGATATGCAGAAGGAAGCGCACCGCGCGCTCGTGGACGCGATCCCGGAGAGTGACCCGTCGAAGATCTCCAACGCAGTGACGACGGTCGAGCCAGGCACGGGGGAAATCCTCGCGATGGCGCAGAACACCCGGTTCGGGAAAGCCTCGGAGAAGCGGCCTCGGGCGACGGAGGTCAACTTCAGCACCGATAAGGACTACGGCGGCTCGAACGGGTTCCAGACCGGTTCGACGTTCAAGGCCTTCGTCCTCGCCTCATGGCTGGAGTCAGGGAAGTCGTTGCAAGACATGGTGGACGCTCCCCCACGAAAGACGTTCCCGGCAAGCTCCTGGACCTATGACGGATGCAAGTCGTGGGCGACGGATACACAGATCAGGAACATCGAACCCTCCGCCGGGAGAATGTCGGTGCTCGACGCGACGAAGCGGTCCAGTAACACCGGTTACGTAACCATGGCGAACCAGATGAACATGTGTGACATCGGTAAGTTGGCCGCCTCGATGGGACTGCAGCGCGCCGATGGTCCCACGGATGATGGCGAGCCGCTCCGCTACAACACGACCTTCGTCATTGGAACGAACGAGCTTTCCCCCCTGCGGATGGCAGCCGCGTTCGCGACCTTCGCTGCGAACGGCACCTATTGCGAACCGCGTGCGATCCTGTCGATCAAGGACGCCGATGACAACGAGCTTCCCGTTCCCGATGCCGCCTGCGAGGACGTTCTCTCCCCCAAGGTCACTGCGGGGGTGACCCACGCGCTGCAGGCCGTCGCCGGCCCCGGCGGTACCGGGTCCGCAGCAGAACTTCCCGATCGGCCAACGGCGGGGAAGACCGGGACGAGCAACAACGACTACGACGCCTGGTTCGTCGGCTATATTCCGCAAGCGTCCACCGCTGTTTGGGTGGGTCACTCCGAGAGCCAGACCTCGATGTTCAACTCCACGATCAACGGCCGGTTCTACTCCCAGGTGTTCGGTGGCGCCATCGCCGCTCCGATCTGGAACGACTATATGGCCCCGGCGGTGAAGGACTGGGAGGTCAAGGACTTCCCCAAGGCCGACGACAAAGTGATCTACGGGGAACGCAAGCCCGTGCCCACCGTGCTGGGCCAGGACATCGACGCCGCTAAACAGACCCTCACCGGCGCCGGGTTCGACGTCAAAGTCGGGGAGGAGGGGTACTCCGATCGCTTCCCCGAGGACTCCGTCGGTTGGCAATCATCCACCGGGCGCGAACGCCCCGGAGCGACGATCACCATCCGCCCCAGCGCCGGACCAGAGCCGGACCGGGACTCCGACGACGATGACGATGACGACGACTCTGACGAATCCGACGACTAGTGAGCCGCGCCGTCACCCGCGCCGCCACGGCAACCGCGATCGTTGGCGCAGCGACGCTCGGGTGGGCACTGGCCGAGGCTAGGGCCTACACGCTCAGAGAGTACGACGTGCCCGTGCTGCCGGCCGGGCACACGCCGATCCGGCTGCTGCACATTTCCGACCTCCATCTCCTCCCCTGCGACCTTGGGCGGATTGCGTGGGTGAAGCGGCTCGAGCGCTACCAGCCGGACCTGGTGATCACCACCGGCGACAACCTCTCCCACCCCGAGGCGGTGCCGGCTGTCGCGGAAGCGATGTCACCGTTCCTCGGCGTGCCCGGCGCGTTCGTCACCGGATCCAACGACTACTACGAGCCCGTCCCGAAGAACCCGTTCGCCTATTTCCGCACGCGGGACTCAGTTCCCCCACCGAGCCCCACGCCGACCCTTCCGGCAGCGGCGCTCAAGGAGGTGTTGACCTCCCGCGGCTGGCTCGACCTCGATAACGCCCGCGGCCGGCTACGCGCCCAGGGCACCACGATCGACCTCGTCGGCACCGGCGACGCCCACATCGACGCCGCCCACTATCCCGAACCGCAGGGCCCGCCCGTGCGCGCGGATGTGCGCCTCGGACTCACGCATGCGCCCTACCAACGCGTGCTGCACCGCATGCGGCTCGACGGCGTGGACCTCGCCCTCGCCGGCCACACCCACGGGGGCCAGCTCTGCCTGCCCGGGTTCGGAGCACTCGTGACGAACTGTGATATTGATCGCCGTATGGCCAAGGGGTTGCGCCGCTGGCCCGGGCGGCCCGAGGCCTCCCAGCCGGATGAACCGATGTGGCTTCACGTGAGCGCGGGCCTTGGAACCTCACCGTTTACGCCCATCAGGTTCGCCTGCCGGCCGGAGGCGTCGCTGCTGACGCTCACGGCGAAATAGCCGCCCGGGGCGTTCGTCGCTGTGCTCCCCCACCCGCTGCCGCATCGAGCGATTTCACTATTCAAGGCGCCGTAAGCTAAAGTGGCCCTTGGCCACGGGGTGTGGCGCAGCTTGGTAGCGCGCTTCGTTCGGGACGAAGAGGTCGTGGGTTCAAATCCCGCCACCCCGACCAAAAGATGTCGGGGCACCGCTTGGGTCGGTGCCCCGACGTTCTACTTCTCGCGTTCCGATCGGCCGGCGCACCCTACCGGGGGGCGAGCGATCCGAACCGCTGCAGGCGCAGGCTGTTGGAGACGACGAGCACCGAGGACAGCGACATCGCCGCGGCGGCGATGAGCGGGTTGAGCAGCCCGATCGCGGCGAGGGGGATCGCGGCGAGGTTGTAGCCGAACGCCCAGCCGAGGTTGGTCTTGATCGTTCGCAGCGTCGCCCGCGAGAGCGCGATCGCGTCGGGAATCGCGAACAGGTCCTCGCGCACGAGGATGATATCGGCGGCCTTCAACGCGACGTCAGTTCCCTCGACGACGGCAAGTCCGAGGTTCGCGGTCGCGAGCGCGACGGAATCGTTGATCCCATCGCCCACCATCGCCACGCGGTTCCCGTGCTGTTGCAGGTCGGCGATGACGTTCGCCTTCTCCGCCGGGAGCACCTCGGCCCGGACCGCATCGATGCCGAGGTCGGCCTGCACCCGGGCCCCGGCTGCTGCGCTGTCTCCGGTGAGGAGCAGCGTGCGCAGCCCGGCGGCCTTGAGGGCGCCGACCGCCTCCTTCGCATGCGCCTTGAGCTCATCGGAGAGCACGAAACCCCCGACGTAGGTCCCGTTCCTCGCCGCGGCGATGAACGTGCCGCCGCGGTCATCGGCCCACTCACCGGCCGCGACCGCCGCAGCGGGAAGTTCCACCCCGCGCTCCGCCAGTAGCCGCCGGGAGCCGATGACCACGTGGTCCGCGCCGACCTGCCCTTCCGCACCGAATCCTGGGAGGGCGACGAAGTCTTCGAGCGCGCCCAGCGTGAGGCCGCGTTCTTCCGCGGCACGCACGATCGCCCTACCGATCGCGTGCTCGGAGCCGGTCTCCACGGTCGCTGCGAGGCGGAGCAGCTCGCTTTCCTCAACGCCGCTCGGGTGCAGGCGCTCAACGTGCATGACGCCGGTGGTGAGGGTGCCGGTCTTGTCCAGCACGACCGTGTCGATCACCCCGCTCGCCTCGAGCGCGTCGTGGCCCTTGATGAGGATCCCGAGCGTGGCGGCCCGCCCGATACCCACCATGAGAGCCGTCGGGGTGGCGAGGCCGAGGGCACACGGGCAG
>JAJYRV010000084.1 GCA_021793935.1 Actinomycetes bacterium
ATTACGAGTACTCGCCAGCCGCCGTTCTCCCGGGTGCGGTCGTTGACGTGACCGCGGTCCCACGGGAGGGATTCGAGCTCGCGCCCGCGCCGGGCTGGGAGATCCGTGCCGACGGCACGGCGGTGACGGAGATCCGCCTACCGGAGCCTGAGTGCCCCGCAGAGGAATCCCCGCCTCCACCCCAGGCCCCACCAGCGCAGGAGCCTGCCGAACGGGCGACCCCTGAGCAGCCCCCCGAGGACGAGCACGAACTGCCCGACACCGGCACGCCCTCCCTCGGGTTGGTCGCGCTTTCCGCAGCGTTAGGGGTCGGAGGGATCGCGGCGCTCATCGTTGTGCGGCACCACCGGTCCTCCTAAGTAATTGGGGTCGGCGGCGCCGGTAGGGATGAGAGGAACTAGCCTGGGAGGGCCCGCCGTCAAGGGAGTGCCATGACCCGCTCATATTCGTTGGAAGAGTTCCGCTCTCACTTCCCCGCGCTGGAACGCGCCGCGTTCTTCGATAACGCCGGTGGCACGCAAACCCCGCTGCCCGTCGCGAGGGCCATCGCGGGTGCGTTCACCGCCGGGCTGTCCCAGCGCGGGGCGGCGTATGCCGCGGCGCGCAATTCCGACGGCATCGTCCTCGCCGCCCGGGCCGCGATGGGCGACTTCCTCAACATCGATCCCAACGGTGTCGTCTTCGGGCGCAGCGCGACCCAGCTGATCTTCGACTTCGCGGACACGCTCACCGCGGGGCTCGGCGCGGGCGATGAGATCGTCGTCTCCCGGTTGGATCACGACGCGAACGTCCGCCCGTGGGTGCTCGCCGCCGAGAAGGTCGGAGCCTTAGTGCGGTGGATCGACTTTGATCCCGCGACAGGTGACCTCACCACCGCGGACGTCGAACGCGTGTTGAGCCCGCGAACGAAACTCGTGGCCCTCACCGCCGCCTCGAACCTCTACGGCAGCAAGCCGAACCTCCCCGCGATCGCGAAGCGCGTGCATGAACTCGGGGCGACCTTCTTCGTCGACGCCGTCGCGTACGCGCCGCACGAACTCGTCGATTTCCCTGCCCTCGGGGCGGATTATCTCGTGTGCTCCCCGTACAAGTTCTTCGGCCCGCACCTCGGGGTGCTCGCGGCCCGGCCCGGGACCCTCGAGAGGCTCGCACCGCGCAAACTCCTCCCGTCCCCCGAATCGGTGCCCGAACGATTCGAACAGGGGACGCTGCCCTACGAACTTCTCGCGGGTGTGAGTGCCACCGTGGACTTCCTCGCCGGGTTCTCCTCCTTTCGGTCACGGCGGGAGCGGCTGGAAGACTTCTACGCGGTGGCGGGCGCCCACGAGGAGGCGCTGGCGGGCAAGATTGTTGCGGGGCTCGAAGATATCCCCACCGCCCGCAGGATCGGCGCGCCCGCGCATCCCACCCCGACCGCGTTGTTCACCGTCGAAGGCCGAACCGTCACCGAGATCGCGCGTCTGCTGGGGGAGCGGGATGTCGCCGTCTCCGCCGGAACGTTCTATGCGCACGAGGCAGCCGCGCGGGCGCGTCTGGGGGACGGCGGACTCCGGGTGAGCCTCGCCCCCTACACGTCGGAGGACGACGTCGAGGCGCTCCTCGCCGCGGTCCGCGAGATCGCTACTCGGTGACCTCCACGATGCCCATCGCGCCCCGTTCGGCGTCGGTCATCACGTGGTTGAGCATCGGGTAGTGCCCCGCCTCGAGGAAGTCGAGTTCCACGAACCCGCCCTGGGCGGCGAGGAGATCGAGGGCCTGGGAGCCACCGGCGTCGTAGTCTTCCGGGTCCATCGGGCCTCGGCCGTTTCGCAGGAGGTAGGTTCCTTCCTTGTACACGGTGGTGAACTGCCCGCCGACGATGTGGAAACTCAAGGCGCGGTTGGGGCCGATATCGAGCACCCAGAACCGGACCCGTTCCCCGACCTTCGCTTCGATGGGGCGGTCGACGTACTGGTTGACGTAACCGTTGAACATCACCGCGTCGACGTCTTCAACGGCGGTCTTGTCCGCGTTGACGTCCTCACTCTGGTCGCCGAGATACAGCTCGGACTGGGTGATGACGTACTCTCGGTCCACGTCGTCCAGGTCGGGTGGGTCGATGATCACTGCTCCGGCCATCCCCGCGGCGATGTGCGCGGCCATCGGTGCGGTGCCGCAGTGGTACATCCAGATCCCGGCGCGTTTCGCGGTGAAGGTGTACACGAGCGACTCGCCGGGCGCGATCGTACGCATGGGAACGTCGGGGGCGAGCTCGGAGGCGTGGAAATCGATCGAGTGCCCCATCGTGCCGTTGTTCACCAACGTGATCTCGAAGGTGTCGCCGATCTTGCCGCGCAGGGTCGGCCCCGTCGAGTCCCCGTTGAACGTCCACCGAGTCTGCTTCACCCCGGGAGCAACCTCGATCGGGTCTTCGGTCACCTCGAACGTGTACGTATGCACGTCCGCGTCAGGAGCAGGTTCGACCACGGGATCGTAGCCGTCGAAGTCCTCTGGCCAGGCAGCGGTGAAGTCGAGGTCGCCGGCCGCGCCGTTCGCCCCGGGGACCTCGGCGGCGCCCGAATGCATCTGTTCGTGCATCGATCCGCGAGCGGGGGTGTCGTCCGCGGCGGCAGTGCCCCCGCCGGTTTCACCGCCGACGGCGACGACGTCGAAGACCATCCCCATCTGCCGGTGCCCCACGATCGAGCACCATCCCTCCAGGTCCGCGTCGATGACGCCGGCCTCGATCGTCGTCGACTCCCCCGGCGACAACCGCCCGCTACTCACTCCGTTGGCGAAGACGAGGTCGTGCACGTCCGCGGTATCGGTGTTCGTCAGGTGCACGACGAGTTCGTTTCCGGCCGGCACCTCAACCGAATCGGGGAAGAAGCGCATGTCGCGGGCTTCCACCTCCACTTCGGTCACCTCGCCGGTGGGTTCCACGGCAGCGGAGGCGCCATCCTCCGCGGCGGCCGAGGTTGCGGAGGGGGAGAGCCCCGCGGAAGCAGGATCGAGACCCACTCCGACGGTCGCGCCCAGGGCAACGACGGCGATCGCGGCAACGAGCTCGGCGGCGGAGGGTCTGGGGTCGTAGGCGGGTGCTTTCCCCCCGGGTGCACGCCGGCCGGCGAGCCTGTTGTGCTCCGAGGGCCCACCCGCGGCAGCCATCTCGGCGGCGAGCGACCGCTTCTTGCGCATCGACGCGTAGATGCCCTTGAGCATGATGACGAGCGTCATCGCGAGCGCCACGAGCGCGACCGAGGAGAGAATGACTCGCACGATCGAGGGGATGGGCAACAGGCACAGGAAGATCGCGATGTTCGCCGTCGCGACCCGCCAGGTACCGAGCCGGTCGAGTTCCTTCATGCCCGTTCGCAGCACCGCCGGGCCCCCGCCGATGACGACGGGGATGAGATAACTCAGCGCCCCGAGCAGGACCTGTAGCGCGAACCCCACGAGGAACATCACCGTGACGACCCCGTACGAGGAGGGCAGCTCCGCCCAAGGCGTCGTCGCGACCTTGACCGCGAGGGTGACGAGGCCCGCGACGAACCATACGAGTCCCGACCCAGCAGAGAGCGTGGGGAAGGAATGCGGTGGGCGGTTGCGCGCCGCGCGCCAGATGGAGAGGTAGGACATCAACACCCCACCCGCATAGACGACGATGCCCCCCACTCCGAGCCAGGTGGAATCCAGCAGCGGGGCGGCGACCGCGGTGAGGAGCCCGACCCCGAGCACCGGCAGGGCCCGGATCGCGATCTTCTCCGCGGTCTGCGCCATGCGGGTGCGCAGCATCGTGGGCCAGAGCGTGAGCAGCGTGCCCAGGATCGTCAGGCCCACCCAGCCCAGGAGGTTGACCATCGTGTGGGCAACGAGGAGCCGGCCGTGCCAGAACTCGCTGAGACCCCGCGCGAGCAACACACCGAACAGCGCGCCCACGGGAAGCATCGCTGCGGCGAGCAGATAATAGCGGATGGTGATCCGGAACCGGCCGGGCAGCGCGATCCGCAGCCGCTGATAGAGGGCGATGCCGTGCCAGATGACCGCGCCGGAAATGATCGCCGCGCCCGCGATGGTCAGCGGCCACCACGTGGTGGGCACGCCGATGAACACGGCGACCATCCCGACTTGGAGCAGCCCGAGCCGCCAGTTCTGCTCGGTGCGATCCTCGATGTGCTTGGTTTTCAGCAGCGCGTTCGCGAAGTGCACGCTCCATACCATGATCGCGTGGGTGAGGCCTCCGAGCGCGACGAGGTGGACCATCAGCCACCGCGAGGAGGCGAAGAACGGGTGCACGAGGGAGACCACGGCCGCCAGGAAGAGCCAAATGACGACGGGTCGGTCACGCATGAACCACGTGCCACGGGTACTCATATCTCACTACTTTCCGAGGGCGCAGGGGCCGGGGGACGTTCGGATTCAGGGCGCGTGCGGGTGCCGAGCACCGAGGAGGTGACGGCGATGACGAGGAAGAGGAGGACGGCAGCGACGTTGAGGATGCCCCCGATCTGCCAGGGGAGGGCGCGGGCGGGGAGATCGCCGGCGAAGACCCGGGCCACCAGACCTAGGTGGAGCAGCCCCAGCGGCGCCCACATCGCGGATCGGTAGGGGAGCGGACGGCGGAGCACGGCGGGCAGGATGATCGGGGCGTGGGCCATGATCATCGACATCGCGAACCCGAGCATCACCGAGTGCACGACGGCGTCGTAGATGTACCCCTCGTACTGGTAGCCCCCGATGAGCCAGATACCTGCGGCGACGCCGAGCCAGAAATACCCGCCGAGCAGCGCCGCGGCGCTGAACCGGGGAAGACCCGCGCCGCGGATGAACTTGCCGGCGACGTCGTGACGCGCGAGCCAGATCGTGAAGGCGAGGAGGACGAGCGCCCCGGCGCGGATCGCCGCGTCCGGCCAGAACACCGCGGTGAGCATCGCGAGCGTCAGCGCCGCCGCGGCGAGCACGAGAATGTTCTCCCCCGAGCGGGGCATGTGCAGCCGCGCAAGCTCCACCCGTTCCGCGGTGATCGTCAGGACGAGGAAGCCCACGAAGTGCGGCAACAGCCACGGGATCGGCGCGAAGACCCACGTGAGGGTCGCGATGAGGAGGTGCACGCTCCCCAGGAGCTGGACCATGACGACGGCGTCGTGGCTGCGGCGCCAGAGGAACCCGTACACGAGGGTGAACGCGAGGGCCCCTTCGATGAGGAACAACTGGCCGAGCAGGAGCGGGAGCGGAGTGAGGAGAAGGAGCCCGCCGATCCCCAAAAGCGCCGGCGCGAGGTACCCGAGCGGCTGGCGCAAGGCGACGGCCCGCTCCATCGCGATGAGCGTGCCGAGGAAGCCGACCACCATGAGGACTCCGTGGATCTCCGCCCAGTTCGCTACCGGCGCGCGGACCCCGAGCAGCAGCAGCCCGGCGTTGAGCGCGGCGAGGAGGGAAAGGCCCGCGGGGAGGAGGAAAAATATCCTCCAGGTGGCAGGGGCAACGCGGGTTTTCGACACACCTTCAATTTACACCAGCGGGGAGTTGTAAAAATAGGACGTTCGACTCCTTCACCGCCCCGTTCGCCGCGCTAGTCGGCAGGCATCACTGATCGATGAGACCCGCCCGGCGCCCCGCGTGCACCGCCTGCCCCCGGGAGGTGACGTCCAGCTTTTCGAAGATGTGCACGAGGTGCGTTTTCACCGTGGCTTCAGAAACGAACAGCGAATCGGCGATCTCGCTGTTCGTCGCCCCGGTAGCAAGGAGCGTGAGTACCTCGCGTTCCCGGGGCGTGAGCCGGGGCCGGTTCGAGCGCATCCCGGCCATCACCCGCGTCGTATGTTCCGCGCTGAGATGCACTTTTCCGCACGCCGCGGCATGGATCGCCCGGAGGATCTGCTCGGGCGGTTCGTCTTTGAGTACGTACCCCAGCGCGCCGGCGTCGATCGCGCCCAGAAGCTCCGAATCGCGGTCGTAGGTCGTCAGGATCACGACGGCGGGGCCGCCCGCCTGCGCATTCAGCGCGGCGGTCACTTCCACGCCATTGATGCCTTCCCCTAAGCGCAGGTCGCACAGCACGACTTCGGGCCGCAGTTGCTCGGTGAGTACGAGCGCTTCCTCCCCGCTGGCCGCTTCGGCGACGACGTCGATCCCGGATGCCTCGAGCACGGCGCGCAGACCCGCGCGCACCACCGGATGGTCATCAACGAGGAGCACTCTCATGGCAACACCGTACTGCTGGGAACGTGGGCGCTGATCGCGGTGCCCTGGCCGGGGGAGGATTCCACCTCGAGCCCGCCGCCGAGCCCAGCGAGACGCTCGGCCATGAACCGCAGCCCGTACCCTTGGGCCGATCGCGGGTCGAAACCGACGCCGTCGTCACGAACGTCCAACCGCACCGATTCGCCCGCCTGGGTCAAACTCAGGCCCACCCGCCCGGCGCCGGAGTGGCGGCGCACGTTGGAGAGCGCCGATTGGGCCATCCGGAGCAGCGCCACCTCACTTTCGGCGGGGAGCGCGGGGATTTCCTCGATATGCAGTTCCACCCGGAAGTCCTCCTCGAAGCGCTGGGCGAGCCTCTCCAGCGCGGCGGGCAGGGCCTGATCCTCGAGTTCTTTCGGGGTGAGCGCGGCGATGATTTCCCGCACTTCGCGGCTCGTGCGGGCGGCGAGCCGTTCCACCTGCTCCAGCGACTCCCGCAGCCCGGAGTCCCTCTCCAGGGCTGCTGTGCTCAGCAGCCGAATGGAGGAGAGGTCCTGGGCGATGGTGTCGTGGATCTCGCGGGCGAGCCGGCTCCGCTCGGCAACGACTCCCGCGTGGCGCTGGGTCAATGCGAGTTCGTCCTGCAACCCGGCCATATCGGTGCTCGATTCGTGCAATGCTCGCAGCAGGTCCTGGCGGTAGGCGGCGTCGCGGAGTAACGCGAGATACCCACGGGAGATCGCCAGCGCGAACACTGCCCCGACGAGTGGGCCGATCACGGCGGCGTACGAGGTCATGCCCGTGTGCAGGATCGGAGCGGCGATGACGACGGCGAACACGAGCGCGGAGTACACGCTCGCGGCGGCGAGCGTGAAGACCTGGCCGGCGATGAGCCAGAGGAGGAAGGCGAGCCACACGAACTCCGCTGAGGCCAGCAGCGCGCCGATCCACACGATCGTGACGATCCCGAGCCACACCGGGGTGGCGAGCTGAGCCGGGCGGCGAGCGAGTACCGGGTACCAGTAGGCGCCGGTGAAGGCGAGGGCGGCGACGATGGCTGTTGCGAGGCCGTCGCCCATCATGATCGCGCGGACGACGCCGACGACGAGGAGGAGACCGGCCAGCAGGTGCTGGCCGATCCTCATCGCTCGAACGCGCCCCTCGCCGGTGAGGCTGGCGTCGACGGCGTCAGTGCGGGGCGAGTTCACCGGCGTGATCTTCCACGAGTTCAGGTTCCTTCGTTCGGGGCTTCCCGGGCCACCACATCTTCTCCCCGCCGATCGCGAACAGCGCGGGTACGAGAATGGTGCGGACCACAATCGTATCGACGATCACGCCCAGGCCCACGATGAGCCCCAACTGGCCGAGCGTCACCAGGGGCAGCACGCCGAGCGCGGCGAACACCCCGGCGAGGACGAGGCCGGCGCTGGTGATGACCGCGCCGGTACCTTCGACCGCGTGGACCATCGCCGTGCGGGTCCCGGCCGCGCCGACCTCCGTCCGGGCCCGGTGGACGAGGAAGATCGTGTAGTCGATCCCGAGCGCGACGAGGAACAGGAAGGACATGAGCGGCACCTGCAGATCCAGGTTGCTCAGCCCGAACACGAACTGGCTGAGCCAGGCTCCGGCCC
>JAJYRV010000002.1 GCA_021793935.1 Actinomycetes bacterium
ATCGAATGTCGATTGGTGACACGGGCACAGTAGGTGGTGCGTCGTACGTTCGTAGAGGGCTACGGGACATCCGACGTGGGTACAGATCTTGGAGTAGGCGAGGATTCCGTCGTAGGACCAGTCTTCTCGGCCCGGGAGGGGCTTGATGAGTTCCGGTGCGACGCGTACGAGGACGACGGCGGCTTTCGCCTTCTCGTCCAGGAAGCCCGCTTCGTCCTCCAGGCCTGCGGGAAGCACGTGAACGATCGTGCCCTGGGTGACCTCGGAGGCCTTGAGCTTCCGGTTCGAGGGGTCAACCGCGATGTAGCGGTACTTGCCTTGGAAGAAGTTCTCCGGATCGCCCCCTTCAACCGGGCGCCATGCCGTGCGGCGGAATTTCTGCACATCCCAGTCGCCTCCGAGGTTCCCGATGAGGGGCACGAGGAAGGTCAGCGGCACGAGGGCCAGCGCCGTGCCCATGGCCCCCTTGATCAGGGGTCGGCGGGCAACGTTGGAATCGGCGATTCCCGCCGCGATGTCCTCGAGCGCTGCCGCCTTCGTCTCCGGGTCGGATTCCATCGGTTCGCGCTCTTCGACCTGTTCGTGGTCGTTCATGAGCGCCTTGGCCCAGTGGATCGCGGCGATTCCGATCCCCAGGGTGCCCCCGCCCAGCCCGATGCCCAGGAGCATCGTCGACATCCGGACGTTGAACACTTCTTGCCCGTCGAGGGGGAACATGAAGTAGCCGACGATCCCGGCGATCGAGGCGAGGATGGAGATGGTGAAGATGAGAACGACTTGGCGTTCGGAACGCTTCGCCGCCTTCGGGTCGGTGTCACCCATCCTCGGACGGTGGGGCGGGATGCCCGGGTTCTCGAAACGCTCGGGAACGTCCGTAGATTCTGATGGGGTCTGAATTTCGTTGGTCACGAGGAACGTGCTCCGATCCATACAGCGGCGCCGATGAGGCCGCCGATCCCAATGACGAATACCCAGATCATTTCAGATACCGGCCCGATCGATCCGAGCGAAAGGCCACCGGGGTTGGGCTCATTGGCTGCATCGATGTAGGCGATGATGTCCCGCTTCTCCTCGGGGGTCATCGTCGCGTCGTTGAACCCGGGCATCGCCTGCGGGCCCGTCTGCATCGCCTCATAGATGTGCGTGGGGGTCGTGTCCCGCACCGGCGGGGCTTCCTTGCCGTGGGTGAGGGCGCCGCCGGCACCGACAGCGTTGTGGCACATCGCGCAGTTCGTGCGGAAGAGGAGCAGACCGTTCGCCGGGTCACCCAGGGCCGGATCGACCATCTCATCGGATGGGATCGACGGCCCGGGGCCGAGTTCGGCGACGTAGGCGGCGAGGTCGAGGGCCTGGGACTCGGTGAGTTGCTGCGGCTTCGCCTCCGCCTGCGGCCCGTTGGCCGCCATCGGCATCCGCCCGGTCGTCACCTGGAAGTGCACGGAGGCCGCGCCGACACCGACGAGGGTGGGGGCAACATCGGTCCCTTGCGCGTCGAGCCCGTGGCAGGTCGCGCAGTTCGCAACGAATAGGTCCCGGCCATGGGTGGCGTCGGCCCCGGCGAGGGCCTCGTCGGCTTGGGCGTTACTGGGCGCGAGCGCCGAGTAGCTCAAACCGACGAAGAGGAGAGCCAGCATCATGAGCACCACCGGCGCGAACCGGTGTCGCCTGCTCTTAGCCAAAGCTGTCACAGTCAGTCGTCCTTGATGATCGAATATTCGGATTAGTCAATTAGCTCGGGTTTAGGAGAAGTACGGCAGGATGTAAATAATGCCGAACATCGCCACCCACACGATGTCAACGAAGTGCCAGTAGTAGGACACAACGATGGCTTTCGTGGCTTCTGGGTGACCGAAGCGTTTCGTCGCAAACGAGCGCCCGAGCACTAGCAGGAAGGCGAAGAGGCCGCCGAGCACGTGGAGACCGTGGAATCCCGTTGCCAGGTAGAACGCCGATCCGAAGCTCGAGTTCTGCATCGTCACCCCGTGCTGCACCATTTCGGCGTATTCAAACATCTGCCCACCGATGAAGAATGCCCCCATCACATAGGTGAGTGTGAACCATTCGTTCAACCCCCACTTCGTGATCTCCCACAGCCGTCCCATCCGGCGGGGTTGGAGCCGCTCCGCGGCCCAGACGCCGAATTGGCACGCGACGGATGACAACACGAGGATGCTCGTGTTGATCACGGAGAATGTGAAGTTGAGCTTGGCGTGGCCCTCGTTGAAAACCTCCGAACCTGCGACGGCCCGGTGGCTGAAGTAGATCGCGAAGAGCCCCGCGAAGAACATCAGTTCACTGGATAGCCAAACGATCACCCCGACCTTCGTGAGGTCCGGGCGGTTCACAGTTACGGGATTGCGCATAGCGCCAGTTGCAGACGACACCCTGCCATTATGGCCTGAAATCGGAATGGTTTGCGCCATGAAACGGGAAAAATGACGAAAAAAGCGGCCGAATCGGCAAAAGTCGCGCACGCGGCGGGGTGTCGCTGCGAACACGTCACAGTTTTCGTGACACATCGCGAGAGAGTGCCACGGATTGGCGCGCGCACCACAGGGGAAGTTGCTGACGCACGCCCTGGGTGAGTTCAGGAAAATCGCGGTATTCGACGTCCGGATCCGACCCGGGCGCGCAGCGTTGACAGCTCCGCCGGTGGGGGATGTGAGCCCGGTGGGCTAAACGCACTAAACTGTCCTTCGTACACATAACGACCTCCCGCCATGAGGCGGCGTGAATTGCGAAGGATGTCATGACTGAGGCCACAACGAACGGACCGCGTCAGGACACAGCTACCGCGAAGGTGCTGCTCTACAGTGACGACCGCACTCGGCGCGAGGAGGTGCGGTCCCTCGTGGGGCGACGTGCCTCGTTCGATACCCCCCTGATCGACTGGACCGAGGCGGCCACCCCGGCGGCCGTTGTCGCCTACGCCGAGGAGAACACCTACGACCTGTTGGTCCTCGACGGCGAGGCAGGCAAACACGGGGGGATGGGACTCACCCGCACCCTCAAGAGCGAAGTCTTCGACCTCCCGCCCGTTCTCATCATCATTGCCCGCGAGCAGGATAAGTGGCTCGCATCCTGGTCAGAAGCGGAAGCGGTCGTAACCGAACCGCTCGACCCGGTCAGCCTGCAAGAAACCATCGCGGATCTCCTCCGGGACGCCGACGCCCAGTAAGAAAGGTGCACAGGTGAGCTCAGCCTCCAGTGACGAAACCGGTTCGACCGACGCTGCGCTCACGTGGCCGGATCTCATCGCGGATCTCCTCGCCGGCCGCGACCTGCCCCTGGAGCACGCCCGTTGGGCGATGAACGAGGTGATGAGTGGGACCGCGTCGCCCGTTGCGCTAGCTGGGTTCCTCGTCGCGCTGGCAGGTAAAGGGGAGACGGTCGCGGAACTGCGCGGGCTCGCCGACGCGATGGTTGCCCACGCCCGGCAGGTGCCGATTCCGCCGGGCCCCAGCGGCGAGCCACTGGAGACCGTCGACGTCGTGGGCACTGGCGGCGACCGGCACCACACGGTGAATATTTCCACGATGGCCGCGCTCGTCGTCGCGGGTACTGGGCTGCCCGTGGCCAAACACGGCAACCGGGCGGCGAGCTCGGCTTCGGGCAGCGCCGATGTGCTCGAAGCCCTCGGGGTCAAGCTCGATCTCGATCCCGCACGCGCCGGTGAACTCGTGCGCGATGTCGGGATCACGTTCCTGTTCGCCCAGCAGTTCCACCCCGCGTTCCGGCACGCCGCCGCCGCGCGGGTGGGGCTTGGAATCCCCACCGCGTTCAACGTGCTCGGCCCGATCACCAACCCGGCCCGCCCTCGGGCCGGGGCGATCGGGGTGGGCAACCTCGCGATGGCCCCGCTCATTGCCGGCGTGTTCGCCGATCGTGGCAACCACACCCTCGTGTTCCGATCTGAGGATGGATTGGACGAATTGGCGACGACGGCCCCCGCCCGGATCTGGGAGGTCACCAACGCCTCCGGCGGGACCGTCGTCGAGCATAGGGTGGATTTCGCCGCGGAACTCGGCATGAGGCGGGCCTCGATCTCCGACCTGCGCGGCGGTTCCCCGGCCGATAACGCCCGGGTGGCAACGGACCTCTTGCACGGGAAGACCGGGGCGATCCGCGACGCGGTTGTGCTGAACGCCGCGGCGGCCCTCGTCGCCGATGCGCGCCACCCCGAACTGGCCCAGGGGACCCTGTTAGACCGGTTCGCCGCGGCGACCGCGATCGCAGAAGGTGCGATCGACGAGGGGAGAGCCGCGGCCGTCCTGCAGCGGTGGGCGGAGGAATCCCAGCGCTGACTCGGCGTTGATCGTCAGTCCAGGCCGAGGTTGAACGCGGCTTCGAGATCGTGTTTGGAGTAGGCCTGGAACGCGATGTAGGTCTGGGTCGACTTCACGCCGGCGACTTTGCCGATCTGGTCTGCGATGACCCCGGCGAGCTCCTCGTGCTGGCGCACGCGCACAATGGCGATGAGGTCGACGTTGCCGGTGACCGAGTACACCTCGCTCACGCCGTCGATCTCCGCCACGCTCTGCGCGACCTCGGGGATCTGGGCGGCATCGGCATTAATCAGAGCAATTGCAGTGAGCATCAGTTCTCCCATTCGTGTGCTGCACTCATCCTACTGGCCCGCGCCGGCGGACAGCGGCGTGGTGGGATCCTCCAGGTGCTCCAGCAGCCGCTTCGCCCCCGATACGGGCCACGCGAGGGCGGGTCCGTCGTGAGAAATGAGCCGCACGCCCGGGGTTTCCATCCACGTGGCGAGGAGGTCGGTTTCTTCGCTCGAGGCGGCCCCGGCGTAGTGCGTGGGCCGCTCCACGTGGGCCGCGCCCGCCGCGAGATCGGCGGCGAACGGTAGCGGATCGCGCGTCGGTGGGCACACCCCGCTCGCGGCGAGCCGGCCGTACCGAGCGACGACGACCTCCCACGCCCCGCTCGGATACGCATCGGTCGACCAGCGGGCCGCGACGGTTTGGGTGGAATCCCACCACGGGCTCAACCGCTGCCAGCGGTACACCCCCTGCAACAGGGCCCGCACCTGATCGCGCATCCGGGCCGCCTCCTCGTACCGTTCCTCGGCCGCGAGTTCCCGCATCCGGCGCAGGTGATGATCGAAGGCGGGCCGCGGGTTGCGGGTCATCATCTCCTGGGCGCGGGCGACGAGCGCGCGGTAGGCGTCCGCAGCGCCCTGGTCGACGCAGGGTGCGCTGCAGCGACCGACCTCACCGAGGAAACACCCTCGAGCCGACGGCGATACCTGCGCGGGAAGCCGGCGCGTGCATGCGCGCAGGCCCAGTTCCTGCAGGGCGGCCGCCGCGTGATCTGCTTGTGCGCGGGAGGAGAACGGCCCGATTCCGGCGGCTTCACGCGGCACCGCCCGAACGATCGAGGCCCGGGGGAGAGGCTCGTCGGTGAGGCGGAGCCACGGGAGGCGGGTGGGGCGCTTGGACCGACGGTTGTACGGCGGCTCGTGATGGGCGATGAGGCGCAGTTCCCGGACCTGGGCTTCGAGAACCGTCGGGCATTCGATCACCTCCACGCGCGCGGCGAGATCGACCATCTCCCCGATCCGGCGCCGGTCCGGGGCGGAGGTGAAGTATGGGCGCACGCGGCGGCGCAGGTTCTTCGCCGTGCCCACGTACAGCACCTCACCGCCGGGCCCCTTGAAGAGGTAGACCCCGGGGCCGGTCGGTAAGCGCTCGGCGAGGTGGACCTTACGCCGCCGGGCGGGGGGAACCGGATCCGCGGCGGTGCGCAGATCCTCGACGTGGGTCACCCCGAGCGAGCCCAACCGTTCGAACAGCCCGTGGAGCACGTCCACCGTTGCTTTCGCGTCCGACAACGCCCGGTGATCGGGAGCGGTGGGGGAGCGGAACAGGTGGGCGAGGGAGGCGAGTTTGTGGTTCGGGGCTTCATCCTTACTCACCACCCGGCGCGCGAGGGCGAGGGTATCGACGACGTCGGTGACGCCCCACGCGGCCCCGAGGGATCTTGCCGCAGCCCGCAAGAACCCGACATCGAAGCGGGCATTGTGGGCAACGAGCACGCAGCCGCGGATGAATTCGAGGAAGGTGGGGAACACCTCCTCCAACCGCGGCGCATCAAGAACCATCGCCGTGGTGATCCCGGTGAGCACCGTGATCTGGGGTGGGATCGGCACGCCGGGGTTCACCAGCGTCGCGAACTCGCCGAGGACCTCGCCCCCGCGCACCTTCACCGCACCGATCTCGGTGATCTCATCACCGGTGGGCGACCCACCGGTGGTTTCGAGGTCGACGACGACGAAGGTCGCCTCCGCCAGGGGCGTGCCGAGTTCGTCGAAACCTGCCTGCATCGGCGTGCCTGGGGGCAGGTGGGGGACGTACTCGGGCAACGACAGGCGCCGACCCGGGGCGGTATCGAACAGGTTCATCGAGTCTGACGTTACGGCAGGGGTCTGACGCCGGCGCCGGGGTTAACCCTTCTGCTCGGTCTCCCGTTCGGCTGCCGCCCGCTCGTAGAGCCCATCGATCGTCTCGGCGAAATCACGCAGCACGAGGTTGCGCTTCACTTTCAGCGACGGGGTGAGGTAGTTGTTCTCCACGGTGAAGTCGGTCTCGAGCAGTTCGAACCGGCGGATCGATTCCGCACGGGAGACCTTCTTGTTCGTCCGCCGCACCGCCCGTTCCAGCGCTTCGATCACCACGGGATGCTCGGCGGCCTGCGCCGGGGTCATCTCTGGAAGGTCGCGAGCGGAGAGCCACCCCGGCAGCATCTCCTCATCGAGGGTGATGAGCGCGGCGATGAACGGGCGCTGATCGCCGACGACGACGCACTGGCTCACGAGCGGGTGGCCGCGCAGCGAATCCTCCATCGTCGAGGGAACGACGTTCTTACCCCCGGCCGTGACGATGATTTCCTTCTTCCGGCCAGTGATCTTCAGGTAGCCGTCGGAGTCGATCTCCCCCAGGTCCCCGGTGCGGAACCAGCCGTCCTCGAGGGCCTGGGCGGTTTCCTTCGCGTTGTTGTGGTAGCCCATGAACACGGGGATCCCCTTGGCGAGGATCTCCCCGCCGGTGCCGACCGATTCGTCGCTGTCGATGTCGGTGTCGATCCTGAGTTCGACCCCGGGCAGCGGCGGCCCAACGGTGCCGATCTTCACCTTCGCCGGCACGTTCACCGATACCGGGGCGGTCGTCTCGGTGAGACCGTAGCCCTCGAGCACTTCGATCCCCACGCCGCGGAAGAAGTGGCCGAGACGCTCACCCAGGGGCGCGCCTCCGGAGATCGCGTACTCGACCTTCCCGCCCAGCGCCTCGCGGATCTTGCCCAGCACGAGGGCGGAGGCGACCTTGTGCTTCAGCTTCAGCCCCAGCCCCGGTCCACTCTCCTCATCGAGTGCCCGCGAGTACTGCGTGGACACGGCAGCCGCCCAGCGGAAGATCTTCACCTTGCCGCCCGCGGCGGCCTTCGCCTCTGAGGAGTTATACACCTTCTCGAACACGCGGGGCACGGAGAGGATGAAGGTGGGTTTGAACGTGGCGACGTCGTCCATCAGGGTCGCGGTGTCGGCGGTGAATCCCATCGGGCGGCCGCCGGCGATGACGAGCACCTCGACGAAGCGCGCGAACACGTGGGCGAGCGGCATGAACAGCAGAGTCCGAGAGTGATCGCCGAGGATCGCCTCGCCCAACGCGCCCAGCGCGTTGCGGGCGAGTTCGACGAAGTTGCCGTGCGTGAGCTCCGCGCCCTTGGGGCGGCCGGTCGTGCCGGAGGTGTAGATGATCGTGGCGAGATCCCCCAGGCGCAGGCCGTCGCGGCGGTCGCGGACCTCGTCGTCGGAAATCCCCTCGCCCGCCGCTCGGATCTCGTCGATCCCGCGGGCCTCGATCTGCCACACGTGGGCGAGTTCGGGCAGCTCCGGGCGTGCCTTCTCCACGGTTTTCGCGTGCTTGGCGGTCTCAACGATGACCGCCTTCGCGCCGGAGTCGCCGAGGATCCACGCGGTCTGATCGGCGGAGGAGGTTTCATACACGGGAACGGAGACGGCGCCGGCGTACCAGATGCCGAAATCGACCATCGTCCACTCGGCGCGGGTGCGGGACATGATGCCCACCTTGTCGCCGGGGCCGATCCCCGAGGCGATGAGCCCGCGGGCGATGTCGGTGGCGGTTTCGTGCAGTTGCGCGGCGGTGATCGGCTGCCACACGCCGTCGATGTTCTCTTCTAGAAGAACCTTGGACGGGGTCGCAGCAGCGTGGTCGGCCAGGAGGTCGCCGATTGACATCTCCTCGGGGGTGGTGACCAACAGCGGGGCGGATGACGTTTCCACTCAAGTACTCCAACAATTGCGTGTGTGTGATAGGCAACACTGTATCTGTTCCACCCGGGTGCGGATGGCCATTAGACGACGGCGCCCAGATCGTCGTCGTCGCGGCGGTTGCGCGGCATCCGCCAGGTGAGGATGGCCCCGCCGATGAGCACCGCGATCGCGCAACCGATGTGGAACAACCGAGGCGCGCTCGGCCACACCATGAGGCTGAGGAGAATGACGAGCAAACCGCCGGCGAGTAACGTCCATCCCAGGGTGAGGAACGGGTCGGAACTCGCGACCGGGCCGGGATTCGGGGGGACGAACTGCTCCTCTTCCTCGGTCACGGTGTAGTCGCGCGGGCCGGGGAGGGAGTCGTTGACGTATTCGGCCGCGATTCCGGAAAAGGCGGCGTCGACCTCGTCCTTAGTCAGATCCCGAGGGTCACGGGAGGAACCTGCCTCGGAATCATCGTCCTGGGGTGGAAACTTGGCCATACCCCCAGGGTAACCCCCTCCCAGGGGGCGCTACGATAGGGGGCGGAACGTGACTGAACTACCCGCAGAATAGGAAAACGATTGACGTCGCCAAAAATCTCTAAGGTTGCCCTCCTCACCGCCGGTGGCTTTGCCCCCTGCCTCTCCTCGGCAGTCGGAGGGCTGGTCGAGCAGTACACCAAGCTCATGCCCGAGGTGGAAATCATCGCCTACCAGTACGGCTACCACGGGCTGCTGACGGGGAACTACATCACGGTCAGTGAGGAGGCGCGGGCAAAAGCGCACCTGTTGCACAAATTCGGGGGCAGCCCCATCGGCAACAGCCGCGTGAAGCTCACGAACACCACCGACCTCGTCTCCCGCGGCCTCGTGCCCGAAGGGGTCGACCCGCTCAAGTACGCGGCCGAGCGGCTGCGCGAGGACGGCGTGGACGTGCTGCACACGATCGGTGGCGATGACACGAACACCACCGCCGCTGACCTCGCCGCCTACCTGGAGGAGATCGGCCACCACCTCACCGTCGTCGGCCTGCCCAAGACGATCGACAACGACATCGTCCCGATCCGCCAGTCCCTCGGCGCGATCACCGCCGCCGAGCAGGCCTCGCTGTTCGCCCAGAACATCATCGGCGAACACCGTTCCAACCCGCGGATGCTCATCGTGCACGAAGTCATGGGCCGCCACTGCGGCTGGCTCACGGCTGCGGCGGCGCGGGAGTACCGCGAGTGGCTCGCCACCCAGGAATGGAACCCCGCGTTCGGGCTCACCCAGGAGCGGTGGGACATCCACGCCGTCTTCCTCCCCGAGCTCAAGATCGACATCGACGCCGAATCCGCCCGGCTGCGCGGCATCATGGACGAACACGGCAACGTCAACATCTTCCTCTCCGAGGGCGCCGGCGTGCCCGAGATCGTGGCGGAGCTGGAGGCCGCGGGTGAGGAAGTGCAGCGGGACCCCTTCGGGCACGTCAAGCTCGACACCATCAACCCCGGTGAATGGTTCGCCAAGCAGTTCGCCGAGAAGATCGGCGCGGAGAAGGTCATGGTGCAAAAGTCCGGGTACTTCTCCCGCTCGGCGCGCGCCTCCCAGCGCGACCTCGACCTCATCGCCACGATGGTCGACGTCGCCGTCGCCGCCGCAGCACGCGGCGAGGCCGGGGTAGTCGGCCACGACGAGGAACGCGGGGAAGAACTGCGCGTCGTCGAATTCCCCCGGATCGCCGGTGGGAAGGCCTTCAATATCGAGGAGGACTGGTTCGCCGGGCTGCTCGAATCGATCGGTCAGGACCGGGTCGCGGCCGACTCCTGAGGAGGAGATGCGACGCGGGCCGTTCCCAGTTTCTGGACCGGATTCGTCTCAGGTAACGAACACGCCTATCCTATGAGGCGTGAGTGTTGAAATTTCTCCTGAGGTCATTGCTGGTTTGGACTCCTGGCGGGAATGGCCCGCGTATCAGCAGCCGAACTGGCCCGATGAGGCGGAGCTCGCTCGGGTGACCGCGGAACTCGCGTCCCAACCTCCGCTGGTGTTCGCCGGTGAGGCCGACCGCCTGCGCACGCGCATGGCAGCCGCCGGCAGGGGAGAGGCCTTCGTCCTCCAGGGCGGGGACTGCGCGGAGACCTTCGCCGAACTCACCGCCGATAACATCCGGGACAAGATCAAGACCATCCTGCAGATGGCGGTCGTGCTCACCTACGGGGCATCCATGCCGATCGTGAAGATGGGCAGGATGGCCGGGCAGTACGCCAAGCCCCGCTCCTCCGATACCGAGACCCGCGACGGCGTGACCCTTCCCGCGTACCGGGGTGACATCGTCAACTGCCACGATTTCACGCTCGAGGCCCGCACCCCGGATCCGAACCGGCTCCTGGCCGCCTACCGGAACTCCGCGAGCACCCTCAACCTCATCCGCGCATTCACCCAGGGTGGGTTCGCGGACCTGCGCCGGGTACACGAGTGGAACCGGGGCTTCATGCTCAACCGCTCCTACTCCCGCTACGACGCGCTCTCCAGCGAGATCGATCGGGCGATCCGGTTCATGCAAGCGGCCGGCGCCGACTTCGACGCCCTCAAAACAGTCGAGTTCTACTCCTCCCACGAGGGGCTGCTCCTCGATTACGAACGCCCCCTCACCCGCATCGACTCCCGCACCGGCGACGCCTACGCGTGCTCGGCCCACTTCCTGTGGATCGGCGAACGCACCCGGCAGCTCGACGGCGCGCACGTGGAATTCTTCTCCCGGGTCCGCAACCCGATCGGGGTGAAACTCGGGCCCACGACGACCGGAGCCGACGCGATCGCGCTCATGGACAAGCTCAACCCCGAGGGGGAAGAGGGCCGGCTAACGTTCATCACCCGGATGGGTGCGGGCAAGATCCGCGACCTGCTCCCCGGGGTGATCGAGGAAGTGACTGCCGACGGCCGGCCCGTGACGTGGGTGTGCGACCCGATGCACGGCAACGGCATCACCTCCGACAACGGCTACAAGACCCGCCGCTTCGCCGACGTCATCGACGAGGTGCGCGGTTTCTTCGAGGTGCACGAACACCTGGGCACGGTTCCCGGCGGTCTGCACGTGGAACTCACCGGCGACGACGTCACCGAGGTCCTCGGCGGAACCGAGGAGATCGATGATCTCGGGCTCACCCGGAACTACACCACCCTCGTCGACCCGCGCCTCAACCACCAACAGTCGCTCGAAATGGCCTTCCAAGTCGCGGAAATGCTCCGCAGCTAGATGGCGAGGATGGGCGGGGATGAGCCCCAGTTGCCCGCGGACCGTTCCCTACCGCCGGGCCAACACCTCGTGGCCGAGCCGCCGGTGATGCACTACGGGCCGCTGCCGCGGGAAACCGGGCGGGCGTGGACCTTCACGATCGGCGGTGCCACCGCCAGCGGCGAGGAGACGATCCTCTCCCTCGCAGAGGTGCTCGAGTGCGAACCCCTCGCCTTCGCCGCGGACATGCACTGCGGAACCCACTGGAGCGCCCTCGACCAGCACTGGCGCGGGGTGAGCGCGGCCGACCTGGTGCAGCTCGCCCCTCCCGCCCCGGACGCGCGCAGTGCGTTGGTCTTCGCCGAGTACGGTTACGCGACGAACGTCCACCTCGACGACCTGGTTTCCCCCCGCAGCGTGCTCGCCACGCATTGGAACGGCGCTCCTCTCTCCGTCGAGCGGGGCGCGCCGCTACGGCTCGTCATCCCGCAGTTATACACGTGGAAGGGGCCGAAGTGGGTGCGGGGCTGGAACTACCTCACCCACGAGGCGCAGCACCTGGGGTTCTGGGAGGAACGCGGCTACCACCTGCGCGGCGACGCCTGGCGCGAACAGCGCTTCAGCCACCAGGACTAGATCACGGTGAGCGTGACCGTGGTCCCCTTCGGGTGTTTATCCCCGGGCCCGGGATCCTGGAAACGCACGGTCCCCAGCGCGCCGCCGAACCAGTCCTTGCGTTCCACCTTGAACCCCTCCGATTCCAGGAGCTCCTTGGCGTCCTCGTAGGATTTGAACGTCACTGAGGGCACCTCGAACAGTTCCGGCCCCTTGGAAATCGTCAACGTCACGGTATCGCCCTCGTGCGCCTCGGCGCCCTCGGCCGGGTCCTGGGCGGCGACGCTGCCCTCGGCGATGGAGTCAGAGAACACCTGTTCCTCGGCGACCTCGACGGCGAGGTTCTGCTCCTCCAGTTGAGCCACCGCCTCCTCCTGCGCCTGGCCGACGACGTTACGCACGGTCACGGGCCTGGGCCCGGCGGAGACGACGACCGAGATCGGATCGGAGTGGGTGATCCGCTCACCGGGGGCGGGGGTCGAGGAGATGAACTCACCCTGTTCGATCTCCTGGGACCATTCCGTCGCGACGGTGAGGGTGGATCCGTCCCACCCCGCCTCGGCGAGTTCGGCGCGGATCCCCTCCTCGGTCAACCCCTCCAGGTCCGGCACCTCGATGACGAGCACCCCTTGCGAAACGATGAGTTCGACGGAGGAGTCGTAGCGGACGTCGGAACCGGTCTCCGGGTCGGTGCGGATCACCTGCCCGAGCGGGACGTCGTCGGAGTGCTCGCGCTCGATCGTGTGGTGGAGCCGGCTCCGAGACAGATCGGCGACCGCTTGCCCCTCCGTTTGTCCGGTGACGTCGGGAACGGCGGTGTAGGCGCCCGGGCCCTCCGCGAAGTACCACCACGCTCCACCACCGGCCGCGGCGAGCAGGAGAAGCACGAGGACGACGAGCGCCCAGCGTCGGCGCCGACGGCGCTTGCGGGCGGGGTTGAGGCGGTTCGGTAGCGCTTGGGTCACCCCGGAGACCGCGCCGATGGGGAGGGCGGTCGTGCCGGAGCCGGTGAGCGCGATGGTGTGGTCCTCATCCCCGGAGTCCGCGCTGCCGGCGATTTCGCTGCGGCCCGAGAGCTGTTCTTCGGTCAGGCGGGAGGCGACGGCGAGAACCTCTTCCTGCGCGGCGATCCCGTCAACGGGGCGGGCCTGCGGATCGCGGGCACACAGGCGCGCGATGAGGTCCGCCACCTCCGCCGGTACCCACGGTTCCACCTCCCGGATCGAGGGCAGATCCTCGTGGACGTGTTGATAGGCGACCTGGATCGCGCTCTCGCCCTCATACGGGGGAGCGGCACACAGCAGCTCGTAGAGCATGATCCCCACGGCGTAGACGTCGGCGCGGGCGTCGGCGGCGCCGGAGGTGATGATCTCCGGGGAGAGGTAGGCAACGGTGCCCAGGAGGTTCCCCGTGGAGGCGGCGGTTGCCTCCGTGACCGCTCGGGCGAGCCCGAAGTCTGCCACCTTCAGCGTACCGTCGGCGCTCACGAGGACGTTCTCGGGTTTGATGTCTCGGTGTACTAGTCCCGCGCGGTGCGCCGAGCCCAGCGCGTCGAGGATCGTGGCGATCGTCGTCAGCGCGTCACCGAGACTGAAGGCGCCCTGGCGGGCGAGTTCACCGCGCAGGTTCTGCCCGTCCACGTACTCCATCGCGAGGTAGGAGACCTCGCCGTCGGTGCCTTGATCGAAGACCCCGACGACGCCGGGATGGGCGAGGCGCGCGGCGGCCCGGGCTTCCCGGCGGAACCGCGCGGCGACGTCGGTACCCTCGGTCAGGTGCGGATGCATCACCTTGATCGCAACGTCGCGGTCCAACCGGCGGTCGTTCGCGAGATACACCGTGGCCATCCCCCCGCGGGCGATGCGCGCGCGGACGAGGTATCGGCTGTCGATGAGACGGCCAATCAGCGGGTCAGTCAACGTGGAGGCCACGCCCGAAGTCTACGCGGAAACACGCTCCAGAGCGCCGCGCGGAGGATGCGTGTCCCTAGTTGTACTTCTTCATGTGACTCGTGATCGCGGCGACATAGTTGCGCGTATCGGAGGCGAGCCCGTACTTCGAGACCGAACCCGCGCCTTGGTAGTAGGCCCCGATCGCGTGCTCGAGGTTGGCGGGGAAGGTGCGCTGCAGTTGGCGCAGGATCGCGACCCCGGCGGCGACGTTGTCGCGGGGGTCCAGGAGGTTGATCTTGCGGCCCAGCAGCTGCCCGGCCCACTCTCCGGAGGAGGGGATGACCTGCATCGTGCCGATCGCGTTCGCGGGGGAGACCGCGCGCTGGTTGAACCCGGACTCCTGCAGGGCGACCGCCTGCGCGAGTGCCGGATCGACCCCCATGTCGACCGCGGTCTGGCGCACGAGGGCCTGCATGGAATCCCGGCTGGGAACATCCATCGCGTCGAGCGTGCACTTGTTCTGGTTCGCGGCCTTCACCACGTCATCGGGATAGGTGTAGTGCAGGAAGGTGTTGGGAACGAGGTCCTTGCACGCGTTGCCCGGGCTGGAGGGCTTGGCCGCGGGGGCCGAGGCGCCGCCCGAGCCCGCGCCGGGGATGGAAAGTTTCTGCCCGATCCGGATGAGACCGTCGGAACCGAGGTTGTTCGCCTTGATGATCGCGCTCACCGACGTGCTGTAGGAGCGCGCGATCCCCCAGACCGTCTCCCCGGCCTTGACCGTGTGCGTCGATGCCGACGAGGAGGACCCCCCGGAGGGTTTGGGCGTCGTACCCGAGGGCGCGTTCGAGGAGGAGCCGCCCCCGGCCCCCGGGATCTGGAGCACCTGGCCCGCCCGGATGAGGTTGGGATCGGAGAGCTTGTTGGCCGAGGCGAGCTTCGCCGTCGTCGTGCCGTACCGCGCGGCGATCGCGCTCAACGTCTCACCGCTGGCGACCTGGTGAGATTTCGCCGAAGAGCCGGGCGAGGAGGGGGAGTTCGAGGAGCCCGGGCTGGAGGACTTGCCCGGAATCGTCAGGGACTGCCCGATCCGGATCACGGCATTGGAACCGAGGTCGTTCGCCTCGATGATCTTCTTCACGGAGGTGTCGTACTTGCGGGCGAGATCCCACACCGTGTCGCCCGATTTCACTTTGTGGGTGAGCGAGGACTTGTTCATCGCCGCCGACATCGCCTCGGGGTTGATCACGCCGCGGCCCATCCCCAGGCCGCCCACCCCGACGACTCCGGAGGCCTGGGAGGGGGAATCTCCCGAGTGGTTCTCCAACGGTGGCAGGAGGCGAAGCGTCGGTTCGCCCGTGTCTGCTACGGGAGCGCCGGCGAGGGCGATCGCGGTTGCGCCGATGACGGCCCCGGTGGTGTGTACGGTCCGATCCTTGCGACGGGCCATGAAAACTCCTGCTCGACGGTGACGAGGTGCTCAAGAGGTTCTTGAGACGCGTGAGACTAAAGTGACAATAGTGGTTATACGCGTGTCGAGCAACCCTCCCCAAGAGGCGGGTTACTGGTTGCGGGTGATCGCCGCGGTAGCGAGGTCGCGCAGGAGCTGAACCGGCTCGGGGGGCAGGTCGAGCGCATCGATCGCCGCCTGCGCGGTGGCGGCGCGCTGGGTGATGAGTTCTTCCACCGCCGCGAGGGCCCCGCAGGAGGTGAGGATCTCCCGGACCTCCACCACCTGCTCCTCGGTGAGCTCGGGGTCGCCGATCCGGGATCGTAGGGTCTCGACCTGTGACGGCGAGGCGAGGGTCATCGCGGAGGTCACGAGCACGGTGCGTTTGCCTTCCCGCAAGTCATCGCCGGCGGGTTTGCCGGTCACCGCCGGATCGCCGAAGACGGAGAGCACGTCGTCGCGCATCTGGAAGGCCTCGCCCACGGGCAGACCCACGGCGCGGATCGCCGCGCGGCCCGCGCGGTTCGCCCCCGCCATCGCCGCTCCCAGCGCGAGGGGGTGTTCCACGGAATACCGTGCGGATTTCGCCTTGATCACTCGCTGCGCGCGGTCGAGGTCGACTTCGGGGTCGTCCGCCCACGGCGCGGACTGGGCGTAGATGTCCAGGTACTGACCCACCGTCACTTCCGCCATCATCTCCTCGAATACCGGCCGGGCCGCCGGGGCGGTCTCGGGGTGATCGAGGAGCGCGGCCTGGAGCTCGGACTCCGCGGCGACGAGGAGGAGATCCCCGAGCAGGAGCGCCCCCGCGGCCCCGAAGGAGTCGGGGTTGGAGATCATCTCCCGTTCCTCGTGCAAGGCCCGGAACTGCAGGTGGGCGGCCGGCAGGCCCCGCCTGCTGAGCGAGGCGTCCATGAGGTCATCGTGCACGAGCGCGGCGAGTTGGAACAGTTCCAGGCCGGCCCCGGCCCTGATCTCCGCGGGGGCGAGCGGGCCACCCCCGAAGCACCGCCAGCCCGCGGCGAGGAAACTCGCCCGCAGCCGTTTGCCCCGTTGCAACAGGGGCTCGGCGACGTCGAAGAGGTCGGCGACCTCGCGGCCGACGGCGGAGAACTTCTCCCGGTAAGCCCGGAGTTGAATGTCTAAGCGGTGGGAGACGGCGGAACGCAGGTCGATCAGTGATTCTTCAGGCACGCCCCCAGCCTATCCTCGCGCCACGGTTGCTTTCCCCACCTGCCCCGCCCTCCACAACGAGGCGCCGCCCGCCCGCGCACCGGGCCCGGGCGGGCGCACAGTGAGCTATGACTGATCTTGCTGATACCCCGATCCCGCTGGATCTCAACGACCCGGTGGAGCTACTGTCCTTCGTCCCGTACCAGTTCGGGTTCCACCTCGCCGACTCTTTCGTCCTCCTCACCTCCCGGCGCGAGCGGGGGAAGAAGCAGTTGGGTCTCCTCGCCCGCCTGGACACTGCGGCGTTGCTCGAGCCCGGTCTCGCGCAGCGTACCCGCACGTCGATGCGGGAGAGGTTGGACGCCCAATTGACCTGCGAGGGCTTCCTCATCCTCTACGACGAGCACCTGTTTGCCTCCCTGACACCCGGCCCGCCCGGTGATCCCCGCCACGAGGGGCGGGTGGCCCAGCTCCTGACCGAGGTCGCCCGCTGGTTCGATGACGAGCGCTTCGACCCCGAACGCACCTACATCGTCTCCCGGGAACGGTGGCGGTGCCTCGCCTGCGCCGTCCCAGGGCATTGCGGGAGCACCGGCCACCCCGCCTCGGTGCTCGCCCACTCCACCATCGCGGCGTGGATGGTCCTCAATGGCCGGCAGGTCGCCCCGAGCAGAGAGCACCTCATTGTCCTGCCCGACGAGCCGCCCGCGGGGGCTCTCACCGAGCGGGTACGGCGGGAGCTGAACCAGATCCGCCGGCGCGGGGGGCGGGCGCCTTCCTTCGCGTGGGAACGGACGACGGCACGCAAATGGATGCGCGCGCTCGAGGCCAGCGCCCGCGCAGAAAGCGGCGGCGTGTCCCTGCGCCCGCCCGAGCTCTCGCTGCTGGGGCTGTCCCTGCACACCACCACGATCCGCGACAACGTCATCTACGCCGCCTGCACGGGCAGCGCGATCCCCACGGTGAGCACCGATGCGCACTTTGCGCGACTATTTCGCCGACCCGGCCCGCCTCCGCCGGCCCACATCTACCGGTACCTCGATCTCCTGCATGACGCAGCGCGGCACTGCCCGCCGGGGGCCCGCGCCCCGGTGCTGACGACCTGGGCGTGGTGCAACTGGTGGGCCGGAAACGGTGCGGAGGCGAACATCCTCGTCGACCTCGCCCGGGAGGCCGACCCGGACTACTCCCTCGCCCACACCCTCGACACGGTCCTTTCCCAAAACCTGCTCCCACCCTGGATGTGGCCTGAGCCAACGCCCTAGCGGTAGGCCCAATGGTCTACTTCCTCCTTCGAGAACCGGGTAGGGTCAGGGAGGTACAAGGAGGTTAGATGTGGCAGTAGTAGCCGGGTTTATCGCAAATGAGGAAGGTCGGGCGGCGCTCTCGGCTGCCATCGAGGAGGCACGCAACCGGCGCCAACGCCTCGTCGTCATCGTTCATGCCCCCCGCGGGGAGCGGGATCGGCTCGGGGAAGCCGTGGAGGAAGCGCGCGGGCTCACCGCCGATTGCGGGCTCGAGGTGGACGTCCGGCCCAACGACGCCGAGGATCTCGCCGAGGAGATTCTGCGGGTCGTGGAGGAGGTGAATCCGGTGCTCATCGTCATTGGGCTGCGGAGGCGGTCGGTGACTGGCAAACTGATCTTAGGTTCTAATGCCCAACGGATCCTGCTGGATTCGCCCACCCCGGTGTTAGCGATCAAGAGTTTCAACTGAAAGGTCACAGTTGTGAACGACGCCCCACGAAGCCCGTTACTCCCTGCCCACGAGCGCGCCGGTGCGCGCCTGACGGACTTTGCCGGTTGGCAGATGCCGTTGCGCTTCACCTCCGACCTCGAGGAACACCAAGCAGTGCGCAGCGCCGCGGGCATCTTCGACCTGTCCCACATGGGGCAAGTGGAGGTGATCGGACCCGAGGCCGGAGCGGTCCTCGACCGCTCCTTCATCGGCGTGTGCTCGACCATGGCGATCGGCCGCGCGAAATACACGATGATGGTCGCCGCCGACGGCGGGATCCTCGATGACCTCATCGTCTACCGCCTCACCGAGAACGAGTTCCTCGTGGTTCCCAACGGTGCGAACCGGACCCGGGTCGTCGACGAGCTCACCCGCCGCAGCAACGGGCTCAGCGCGTCGATCACCGATCACACCCTCTCCCGCGGGCTCATCGCCATCCAGGGCCCGGCCAGCGCTGAGATCGTGCAACGCCTCCTCGCCCTGGACCTCACGGAGCTGCGTTATTACCGCTGCCTGCCCGCGACCCTGTCGATCGGCGGCGCGCAGGTGCCCGCGTTGCTCGCGCGCACGGGCTACACGGGCGAAGACGGCTTCGAAATCTCCCTCTCCGCAAACGACGCCGAAACCGTCTGGGGCGCGCTCTCCGATGCCCCCGGGGTCGCCCGTTGCGGTCTCGCGGCGCGCGACAGCCTCCGCCTGGAAGCGGGCATGCCGTTGTACGGCAATGAACTCTCCGACCGCTCCACCCCCTTCGACGTCGGCATGGGCCGCCTCGTGAACCTGGACCACGACTTCGTGGGCCGTGACGTCCTGCGCCGGCGCGCAGAAGCGGGCGGGGCCGCGCTCATCGGCCTCACCGGCGAGGGGCGCCGCGCCGCCCGCTCAGGTTCGCAGGTCTTCGTCGGGGGCGCGCAGGTGGGGGAGATAACCTCCGGCATCCTTTCTCCCACCCTCGGATACCCGATCGCCATGGCCCTGGTAGAGCACGACCTGGAGGAAGGGCAGAACGTCGAGGTCGACGTGCGGGGCCGAACGATGCCGATGAGCGTCGTCACGTTACCCTTCTACCGCCGGGCGAAGGCCTGACCTGAAACCCGGCTAACACTGTTACCAAAGGAGTGAACATGTCCGTTCCAGCAGATCGCCAGTACAGCGCGGAACACGAATGGGTCGTCATCGACGGGGAGATCGCCACCGTCGGGATCACCGAATACGCGTCTGAAGCGCTCGGTGACGTCGTCTACACCGAGCTCCCCGCAGCCGACGAGGAGGTCACGGCAGGCGAAGTGTGCGGCGAGATCGAGTCGACCAAGAGCGTCTCCGACCTCTACTGCCCCGTCAGCGGGGTCGTGACGGAGGTCAATGGCACCTTGGTGGACTCCCCGGAACTCGTCAACGATGAACCGTACGGCAGCGGCTGGCTATTCAAGGTGAAGATCTCAGAACTCGGCGAACTCATGGACGCCGAGGAGTACGCGAGCCACATAGGGGAATAACATTGTCGCACTTGTTTCGTGACCGCCACATCGGCACGACCACGGCGGATCAGGCGCACATGCTCAACCGGATCGGAGTGGGCAGCACCGAGGAACTGATGAAACGAGCGTTGCCCGCGACCATCCGTTTGGAGGATCACGAGGACGCCGATCTGGGTGTGCCGCCGGCCGCATCGGAAGCACGCGTCCTTGCGGAGCTGCAACAGTTCGCGCGCCGCAACGAGGTGATGACCTCGATGATCGGGCAGGGCTACTACGACACCGTGACCCCCTCGGTCATCCAACGCCTCATTCTCGAAGACCCCGCCTGGTACACCGCCTACACGCCGTACCAGCCGGAGATTTCGCAGGGGCGCCTGGAGGCGCTCATCAATTTCCAAACGATGGTCACCGACCTCACCGGGCTCGACGTCGCGGGATCCTCGATGCTCGATGAGGGCACCGCCGCAGCGGAAGCAATGTTGCTGAGCATGCGGGTGAGCAGGCGTGAACGGCGCTTCCTCGTGGATCGCAACACGCTCCCGAGAACCAAACAGATCATCCGCGACCGCGCGGCAGCGATGGGCATCGAGCTCGTGGAGATCGACGTCGCCGATACTCCCGATCCCGCCGCGTTCGACGACGCCGGCGGCGTCCTGCTGTCCACCCCCGCCGCCGACGGTTCCCTGCCGGCGTTCGCCCAGTTGCAGGCGTGGGCACAGGCAGCCCACGAAGCGAAGGCATTAGTGACGGCGGTGACCGACCTCCTCGCGAGCACCCTCGTCGTCGAGGTGAGCGCCTGGGGAGCAGACATCGCCGTGGGCACGACCCAACGCTTCGGGGTCCCCATGGGGTTCGGCGGGCCCCACGCGGGCTTCCTCGCGGTCCGATCCGGGCTGGAACGCCAACTTCCCGGCCGCCTCGTCGGCGTGAGTAAAGATGCCAAGGGTCAGGTGGCCTACCGTCTCGCCCTGCAGACCCGGGAACAACACATCCGCCGGGAGAAGGCGACCTCGAACATCTGCACCGCGCAGGTGTTGCTCGCGGTGATGGCCTCGATGTACGCGGTGTATCACGGGCCCGATGGCCTGAAGGCGATCGCGAGCCGCGTGCACGAGCACGCCCGGGCGATCGCGGCGGGGGCGCACGAACGGGGCATCCCCGTACTCAAGGCGGACTTCTTCGACACCGTCGCCCTCGGCGTCGAGGGCAGGGCCGAAGAGCTGCGCGGTGCCCTCGCCCAGCGGCGCATCAACATCCACGTCGCGAATCCGGACACGGTGCAGATCGCCGCTGACGAACTCACGACGGAGGAGATCGTCGCCGAGGTTCTCCAGGTCCTCTCCGGTTTCGCCTCGAGCCGCGGCAGCGAACCGATCGGCATCGCGGAGGAATCCCGGCGCACCACGCCGTTCCTCACCCACCCGGTGTTCAACAGCTACCACACGGAAACCTCGATGATGCGCTACATCACCGAGCTCGGGCACAAGGACTTCGCTCTCGACCGGGGAATGATCCCGCTGGGATCGTGCACGATGAAGCTCAACTCGGCCACGGAGCTCGCCGCGCTGACGTGGCCGGAATTCTCCCGGATCCACCCCCACGCCCCGAACGAACAGGTCGGTGGCTACCTCGAACTCATCGATCAACTCCAACGGTGGCTCGCCGGGATGACCGGGTACGCCGCCGTGAGCGTGCAACCCAACGCCGGGTCGCAAGGCGAACTCGCCGGACTCCTCGCGATCCGCCGGTACCACGACTCCCGCGGGGAGACCCAGCGCGACCTGTGCCTCGTCCCGGCGAGCGCGCACGGCACCAACGCGGCCTCGGCGATCCTCGCCGGGTACACGGTGAAGGTCGTGGCCACCGCGGAGAACGGCGATATCGACCTCGATGACCTCGCCCGGCTCCTGGAGGAGTTCGGTGAGCGGGTCGGGGCGATCATGATCACCTACCCCTCGACCCACGGCGTGTACGAGGGCGGGATCCGCGAGGTCTGCGCCGCCGTGCACGAGGCCGGCGGGCAGGTCTATATCGACGGCGCGAACTTCAACGCGCTCCTGGGCTGGGCCCACGCGGGCAAATTCGGCGGCGACGTCTCCCACCTGAACCTGCACAAGACGTTCGCGATCCCCCACGGGGGCGGCGGGCCCGGCGTCGGCCCGGTCGCCGTGGCAGAGCACCTGCGCCCCTTCCTGCCCGATGCCGAGCACGGGCCGGCGATCAGTTCCGCCCTGTACGGGTCCGCGCTCATCCTCACCATCTCCTGGGCCTACATCCGGCTCATGGGTGCCGAAGGATTGCGTCAGGCGACGACCGCGGCCGTTCTGCACGCGAACTACATCGCCGAGGAGCTCGATGCCCACTATCCGGTGCTGTACCGGGGGGAACGCGGGCACGTCGCCCACGAATGCATCATCGACCTGCGCGGGCTCACCTCGAGCACCGGTGTCACCGTCGACGACGTCGCCAAGCGGCTCATCGACTACGGCTTTCACGCGCCCACGATGAGCTTCCCGGTCGCGGGGACGCTCATGATCGAGCCGACCGAATCGGAGGACCTGCCCGAGATCGATCGGTTCCTCGCCGCGATGATCGGGATCCGGGAGGAGATCCGGCGAGTCGAAACCGGCGATTTCGATGCCGCCGACTCCCCACTGCGCAACGCCCCGCACACCGCGGAGAGTCTCACGGGCGAATGGGACTATCCGTATTCGCGTGCGGAAGCGGTGTACCCGGCGGGAACAACCGCGCGGAAATACTGGCCGCCCGTGCGGCGCATCGACGGCGCGTACGGGGACCGGAACCTCATGTGCTCCTGCCCGCCGATCGAGGAACTGGCCGACTAGGGCGAGCGGGCACGTTTGTGACCTTTCCCTCGTGGCGGGGAATAAAATCGACGTGCCCGTGATTATAATGTCTAGGTGCCGCTTCGCCCGCACCTGCGATCGCCACTAGTTCCGCCACTTCGCCGAAAGGTCCTCCTTGCCTTCTGATCGTCCCGTTCGTGCTGTGTTACCACAGGAATACTCCCATCCGGCGTTGAAGGACGCGCTTTCTAAAGCGGTCGCTCAAGGAAATATTGAGGCGGCGGATTTTCGCGCGGCATGCGAAGATGCCGGCGTTGCTCCCCGCCGATTGAAGCAGGTGTTTAAAGCCATGCAGGAAGCAGGTGTCACTGTGTCTGGGATTCAGGCAACCGCGGTAGCCACCGCGAAGACCCGAACCGCCACCACCGCGAAAGTGGAGGAGGAAACAGTCGAGGAGAAGCCGGCGAAGAAGACCGCCAAGTCCGCGACCACGAAGGCGACAGCGAAGAAGACCACCGCGAAGAAGGCGGCGCCCACCAAGGCCGCGCCGAAGAAGGCAACCGAGGAACCCGAGGCCGAACAGGACGAGGAACTCGAGGCGGAGGACGTTGACCTAGACGAGGACCTCGAGGAGGACCCTGCCGACGAGGCCGATGACGCGTCCGAGGACGAGGACGGCGAGGAGACGAAGCCGAAGAAGTCCGGCGAAGCCACCGAGGAAGAGGAAGAGAAGGGCGGGTTCGTCTTCTCCGATTCCGACGAGGAGGATCAGCCGGCGCAGCAGGTCGTCACCGCCGGCGCGACCGCCGACCCGGTCAAGGACTACCTCAAGCAGATCGGGAAGGTCGCCCTCCTCAACGCCGAGCAAGAAGTCGAGCTCGCCAAGCGGATCGAAGCGGGCCTCTTCGCGGAGGAGAAACTCGCCGAAGAGGGCGATGACCTCGCCCCGAAACTCCGCCGCGAGCTGCGTTGGATCGTCCGCGACGGCCGCCGCGCGAAGAACCACCTGCTCGAGGCGAACCTGCGGCTCGTGGTCTCCCTCGCCAAGCGGTACACCGGGCGCGGGATGCTGTTCCTCGACCTCATTCAGGAGGGGAACCTCGGGCTCATCCGCGCCGTCGAGAAATTCGACTACACGAAGGGCTACAAGTTCTCCACCTACGCCACCTGGTGGATCCGGCAGGCGATCACCCGCGCGATGGCCGACCAGGCCCGCACGATCCGGATCCCGGTGCACATGGTCGAGGTCATCAACAAGCTCGCCCGGGTACAGCGGCAGATGCTTCAGGACCTCGGGCGTGAGCCCCTCCCGGAGGAACTCGCCGAAGAACTCGACATGACCCCCGAACGGGTCGTCGAGGTGCAGAAGTACGGGCGCGAACCCATCTCGCTGCACACCCCACTGGGGGAGGACGGCGACTCGGAGTTCGGTGACCTCATCGAAGACGCCGAAGCGGTCGTTCCTGCGGACGCGGTCTCGTTCACCCTGCTGCAAGAACAGCTGCACTCGGTGCTCGACACCCTCTCCGAACGCGAGGCCGGCGTGGTGCAGATGCGGTTCGGGCTCACCGATGGTCAACCCAAGACCCTGGACGAGATCGGCAAGGTCTACGGCGTGACCCGCGAGCGGATCCGGCAGATCGAATCGAAAACGATGTCGAAACTGCGCCACCCCTCCAGGTCACAGGTCCTGCGCGACTACCTCGACTAGTAGACCAGCACGACGAATTACTCCCGGCGCATCGTGCGCCATGACAGAAGGGGCCGCCCGATGATCTGGGCGGCCCCTTCGTCGTGGAACGGCTTAATCCTCCTCGAGGAGGCGCGCTGATTCGTCTTGGATATGGGTCGCGACGTCGGCCAGCGCGTCCGCGTGCTTACGCCCGTGGTGCGCGCAGAAGTTGAGCTCGCCGTACGGCATAGTCACTCGCACGTAGGCTTGCGCGCCACAGGCATCACAACGGTCAGCCGTGGTCAGTTCGGGTACTGGGTCGGCGGTAGTTGCTTCGTTTCTCATCAATGTGCTCACACCAGCATGTAACCATCTCTCACGCGATTTCGTTCCCTCGACGGCCCGCGTTCGCTAATCGCGTACGAAGGGGGCCCGCCCGGGCGGCAAACACCACCGGTGGTGCTCGAAATCCGCGAGATTGCACGTAAACTAAGGCCGTGACTGCGACCGAGACTAGTTATACCGCACGGCACCTATCCGTTCTGGAGGGCCTGGAGGCGGTGCGTAAGCGCCCGGGGATGTACATCGGTTCCACCGACTCCCGCGGGCTCATGCACTGCCTCTGGGAAATCATCGACAACGCCGTCGACGAGGCCCTCGAGGGGCACGGCGACGCGATCGAGATCCTCCTGCACCCGGACGAATCCGTGGAAGTGCGCGACAACGGCCGCGGCATCCCCGTCGACAAGGTCAAGGATGTCGGGCTCTCCGGGGTCGAGGTCGTGTTCACCAAGCTCCACGCCGGCGGGAAGTTCGGCGGCGGCTCGTATGCCGCCTCCGGGGGTCTGCACGGGGTGGGCGCCTCGGTCGTCAACGCCCTCTCCGCCCGGCTCGACGTCGAGGTCGACCGCGGGGGCAAGACCCACGTGATGAGTTTCCACCGGGGCGAACCCGGGCAGTTCGACGACGCGAGCAGCCCCGGCCCGGACGCACCGTTCACGCCGTTCACGAAGAAGACGATGCCGAAGGCCGCCGGGAAGGTCGCCCGCGGGAAGACGGGTACCCGGGTGCGGTACTGGGCCGATCGCCAGATCTTCCCACTCTCGGCGCAGTTCTCCTACGACGAACTCCTCACCCGTGCCCGGCAGACCACCTTCCTCGTGCCCGGCCTGCAGATCACCGTCCGCGATGAACGGATGCTGCCGGGGACCCCCGGTGAGGAAGGCCCGGTCGAAGAGGTCTTCAAACACGAGGGCGGGGTGGTGGACTTCGTCGAATTCCTCGCCGCCGACGCCCCCGTCACCGACACGTGGCTCATCAAGGGCAACGAAACCTTCACCGAGACCGTGCAGGTCCTCGGCAACAACGGGCACCTGAAACCCAAAGAGGTCGAGCGTGACTGCGAGGTGGAGATCGCGCTGCGTTGGGGGCAGGGGTACGACACGGAAATCCGCTCCTTCGTCAACATCATCGCCACCCCTAAAGGTGGCACCCACCTGAGCGGGTTCGAGAACGGGCTCGTGCGCACCGTGCGCAAAGAGGTGGAAGCGAACGCCCGGCGACTGAAGATCTCCGCGAAGGATTCCAAGGAGCGGATCGATAAGGACGACGTCATGGCCGGGCTCACCGCCATCGTCACCGTCCGCGTGGCCGAACCGCAGTTCGAGGGCCAAACCAAGGAGGTGCTCGGCACCGCCGAGGTCCGGCAGATCGTTTCCCGGATCGTCAGCCGCGAACTCACCGAGATCCTCACATCTAGTAACCGCAAGCTCAAACCCCAAGCCACCGCCGTGCTGGAGAAGGTGGTCGGGGAGATGCGGGCACGGATCGCGGCGCGCACCCAGAAAGAGATCTCCCGGCGCAAGAACGCGTTGGAGAATTCCACCCTGCCCGCCAAACTCGCCGACTGCCGCACCAACGACGTCGAATCCTCCGAACTCTTCATCGTCGAGGGGGACTCGGCCCTCGGGACGGCGAAGCTCGCCCGCTCCTCGGAATTCCAGGCCCTGCTGCCGATCCGCGGCAAGATCCTCAACGTCCAGAAGGCGTCGCTGGCGGACATGCTCAAGAACGCCGAGTGCGCGGCGATCATCCAGGTGATTGGCGCCGGCTCGGGGCGCACCTTCGACCTGGAAGCGGCCCGCTACGGCAAGGTGGTGTTGATGACCGATGCCGACGTCGACGGCGCCCACATCCGCACCCTCCTGCTCACCCTGTTCTTCCGGTACATGCGCCCGCTGGTGGAAGCCGGCCGCGTGTTCGCCGCCGTCCCGCCGCTGCACCGGGTGGAGGTACCCGCCCAGGGGCGGGGCAAGGCGCAGGTGAAGTACACCTACTCCGAACCGGAACTGCGCCGGTACCTCGCCGATCTGGACCGGCGCGGGCGGCGCTACAAGGAACCGATCCAGCGGTACAAGGGGCTGGGGGAGATGGACGCCCGCCAGCTCGCGGACACGACGATGGACCCGGCCAAACGCACCCTGCGCAAGATCACCATGGCCGATGAAGAGGCCCTGCGGGAGGCGGAGCGGGTCTTCGAACTGCTCATGGGCAATGAGGTCGCCCCGCGGCGAGAGTTCATCGTCGCGGGCGCCGGCGAATTAGACCGCGACCAGATTGATGCGTAGGGTGCAGTTGAGCCGAACGGCAGCCCGCCGCGCGGCGTGAAACTCACAGACTATGACTACGCCAGAAGAAATTACCGAGCCGCTGAGCGTGCGCGCGCAGGCGCCCGCCGAGCAGCCCCCGCTGCCGAGCGTCGAGGGGCTGCTGTGGCGCGGGCTCGGGGCCGCGGACCTGGAGGCGTTCCACGCGCTTGCCCTGCACCTGGAAACCGAGGACGACCTGCTCTTTCGCTCCACGCCGGAGGAGAGCCGGGACCGGCTCATGTCCAGTGGCGTAACCAACGGCAACGTCGTCGGGGCGTTCGATGACGCCGGGGCGCTCCAAGCGTTCGCTGGGGTCCGCCGGGCGCCCGAGGATGAGGGCAGCGTGCGCGTGTTCCTCGACGGCGGGGTCAGCCCGGCGTACCGGCGTAAAGGCATCGGGACGGTCCTGCTCGACTGGCAGATCGCCCGGGCGCGCCAGCTGCTCGCCGAATCGGATCGGCACGTGCCCGGACGGATCGTCGCGAACGCCGAGGAGAATCTTCCCGATGCCGTGCACATGCTCGTCAGCCGCGGGTTCCGCCCGCAGCGATGGTATTTCGATCTGCGCCGCGACCTGTCCCGGCCGATCCCCGATCTGGAGCTGGAGCGGAGCCTGCAGATCGTGCCGTGGAGCGAGGACCTCGACGAGCAGTGCCGCCTCGCCCACAACGATGCCTTCGAAATGCACTGGGGCACGGAGCCGAGCAGCCCCGAAACCTGGGCGGAGGACCGGGAGTTCCTCACGCCGGAATGGTCCTTCCTCGTGCTTGACAACAGCTCCGACCGGTCGAAGGTCGTCGGTTATCTGCTCTCGGGCCGGTACGAGCAGGACTGGGACTCGCTGGGGTGGACCGAGGGGTACATCGACATGCTCGGTGTGCGTCAGGCGTGGCGGAACCGGGGAATCGCGACGGCGCTCGTCGCCCACGCGATGAAGATCTACGCTAGCGAGGGGATCGAGTACGCCGCCGTCGGCGTGGACGCGGCAGCCCCGTCGAAAACCTACGGCCTGTTCTCGACGTTGGATTTCGAGGCGATCCGATCCTCGACGATGTTCGCCATCGAGGTCTAGCCCCGATCCCCTCTAGCCGATCGCGACGATCGGCGCGGGTACCGGCGTGCCGGAACCATCGCGGCGGTCTCCTGCCTCCGGCAGGTCGAGGGGACTGCCGCCCGATACCAGCGCGCGGGCGGCACCGGGCACGGCCGCCGCGATGTACAAGACGTCTTCGCCCTTCAAGAACCGGTGCGCGCGCACCCCGCCGGTGCCGCGGCCCTTGGCGGGGAACTGATCGAAATTCGTCACCTTCGCCGTGCCGCTGACGGTGCCGGGAAGCGCGGTGCGGGTCCCGGCCACGGTGACGACCTCGGCGGGGGTGCCCGCGGGGATGACCCCGAAGAACACCACATCGGCGTCAGCGGCGAGCCGGACGCCGGCGACTCCGCCCCCGGTGCGGCCCTGCGGGCGCACCGCCTCGGCAGAGAAACGCAACAACTGGGCGTTATCGGTGATGAAAACTAGGTCATCATCGTCGGCAGCGGTGCCGATCCCGATCACCTCATCGCCCTCCTTGAGCGAAATGATCGACCAGTCCTCCGCGCGGGCGGGCCAGTCGGGGCGAACCCGTTTGACGACCCCGCCCCGGGTGCCGAGAGTGATCGGCGCCGCGGATTCGGCGAGGGGAGCGAGGCCGACGACGCGTTCACCCGCAGCCAAGGAGACGAGTTCGGCGACGGGGATCCCGCCGGCGAGGCTCGGCGCGTCCTGGGTCGGGGGGAGCGCGGGGACGTCGACGACATTGAATTTCACGAGCCGGCCCAGGGAGGTGACGACACCGAGCTCTCCGCGTGCCGTTGCCTCGACCTTCGCCGTGATCGCATCATGGGCGCTGCGCTCGCCTGCGCGGCTGGGCCGGTCCGCCCCGGCGGTGCGGGCGAGGAGCCCGGTCCCGGAAAGCAACACCCAGCACGGATCGTCCGGAATCTCCAGGGGCGCCGCAGATGAGGAGGACACGGCCACCGAGGCGTCGGACTCCAGGAGAACGGTGCGACGGGGAGTGCCGTGGGCGGCCGCAACCTGCCCGAGTTCCTCGGAGACGACCTCGCGCAGAAGCTGCTCGTCGGCGAGGATCGCGCGCAAACGTTCGATCTCCGCTTCCAACTCCCCGCGTTCGGTCTCCAACTCGATCCGGGAGAACTTCGTCAGCCGGCGCAGGCGCAGTTCGAGGATGTACTCCGCCTGGGTCCGGGAGAGATCAAACACGATCATGAGCCGTTGGCGGGCCGACTCGACATCGTCGGAGGAACGGATGACGGCGATGACCTCATCGATATCCGCGATCGCGATGAGCAGCCCCTCCACCAGGTGGAGCCGGTTCTCCGAGGTGGCGAGCTGGTGCTCGGTGCGGCGCCGGACGACGACGAGCCGGTGGTTGACGTACACGGCGAGGAGGTCGCGCAGGCCGAGCGTACGCGGTTCCCCGTCGACGAGGGCGACGTTGTTGATCCCGAAGGAATCCTCCAGCGGGGTGTGCCGGAAGAGGTTGGCGAGGACCGCCTCGGGGTTGAAACCCGACTTGATGCCGATCTCCAACCGGAGCCCGTGGGCGAGGTCGGTGAGATCGGCGACCGAAGAGATCCCCTGGACCTTCTTCGCCTGCACCGCGGCCTTGATCCGCTCAATCACCCGTTCGGGGCCGATGAGGTAGGGCAGTTCGGTGACGATGATGCCCCAGCGGCGCGGGGTGATCCGTTCGATCTTCGTCGTCGCCCGGGTACGGAAGGATCCCCGCCCGCTCGCGTAGGCGTCGCGGATGCCTTCCAGGCCGACGATCTTCCCCCCGCCGGGCAGGTCCGGCCCCGGCACGAACCGCAACAGTTCCTCGAGGGTGGCGTCGGGGTGGGCGATGAGGTGGCGGGCGGCGGCAATCACCTCGATGAGGTTGTGCGGCGGGATGTTCGTCGCCATCCCCACGGCGATCCCCGAGGCGCCGTTGACGAGCAGGTTCGGCAGCGCGGCCGGCAGCACATCGGGCTGGGTGAGCTGGTTGTCGTAGTTCGGCACGAAGTCGACCGTGTCGGCGTCGAGGTCGGCCGTCATCACCAGGGCCGCGGCGGCGAGCCGGGCTTCGGTGTAGCGGGGCGCGGCCGGGCCGGCGTCGAGCGACCCGAAGTTCCCGTGGCCATCGACCAGGGGCAGGCGGAGCGTGAAATCCTGCGCGAGGCGTACGAGGGCGTCGTAGATGGCCGCGTCCCCGTGCGGGTGGAGTTTTCCCATCACCTCGCCCACGACCCGAGAGGACTTCACGTGGCCCTTATCCGGGCGCAGTCCCATCTGTGCCATCTGGTACAGGATCCGGCGCTGGACGGGCTTCAGGCCGTCCCGGGCATCGGGCAGCGCACGGGAGTAGATCACCGAGTACGCGTACTCCAAGAACGAGGTCTGCATCTCCTCGGACACATTGATATCAATGACCCGATCGTCCGGCGTCTGGGTAGGAGGGTTCGATGACATGGGCCCATTCTCCCAGGTTCGTGGAGTAGTTTGCGCCTGCGACACAGTGATCTGCCCGGGCAGGTCCCCCGTCCGTACCCGCCCCGCCGCGGGCGCGGGCGCACTACCATCGGGGTATGAGCGAAACCGCCCCGTACCCCAAACATTGGGAAGCCGACGTTGTTCTCCGGGACGGCTCGACGATGAGGATCCGGCCCATCCACCCCAGCGACGCCCCGTCGTTGCAGAGTTTCCACATGGCGCAATCGGAGCGGTCGCAATACTTCCGGTTCTTCGCCCCCATGGCGCGGCTTTCCGACGCCGATCTGCACCGGTTCACGAACGTGGACTACACCGACCGGGTCGCCCTGGTCCTGGTCTCGGGCGATGAAATCGCCGCGGTCGGCCGTTACGACCGGTTGGTGGGGGACCGGGAGTATCCCGACGGTGACGTCGCCGAGGTCGCCTTCAACGTCTCTGATCAGTCCCAGGGCCGGGGCCTGGGTTCGGTGCTGCTCGAGCACTTGGCGGCGGCGGGCCGGGAACGGGGCATCCGCCGGTTCGTCGCTGACGTGCTGCCCTCGAACACGCGGATGCTGCGCGTGTTCTCCGACGCGGGGTACGACGTGAAGCAACGCTTCGACGACGGCGTGGTGACCGTGAACTTCACAATCCGGCCGACGGATAAATCCATGAAGGTCCTCGCCGAGCGGGAACGGCGGGCGGAGGCGTTGAGCATGGGGCGGATCCTCGCGGCGACCTCCGTCCTGTTCTACGGTGCCGGTTCGGAAGGCAGCGCGCTGGCGAGGGCGGTCCGCGCGCAGGTGGAGGAGTCGGCATTCCACGGGGAGGTGCTCGAGGCGGATTCGCCCGCGGCGCTCACCGCGGCGCTCGAGGGCCGGGAAGGGCCCCTCGACCTCGCCGTCGTCGGCGCGCCCGCCGCCGAGGTGCTCGAGATCATTCCCGCGCTGGGGGAGGCGAGTCTCGGTGCCCTGCTCATCCTCACCGGCGGCTTCTCCACGACCGCGGGGGAGGAGGGGGTTCCCCAGTCGGAGCTGTTGCGCGCGGTGCGCCAGAGCGGGATCCGGCTCGTGGGGCCCCGCTCCTACGGGGTCCTCGCCCGGGGCGACCACGGCCCCTTGCCCGCCCTCCTCGCCCCCGAGACCCCGATCACCGCTGAGGATGGCATCGGGATCTTCTGCCAATCCTCCACCGCCGCGCGCGCGTTGCTCGCAGGCGCGAAGGAGCGCCGGTTGCCGCTGTCCACCGCCCTGGTCGCGGGCCACCGGGCGGACGTTTCGGGTAACGACACGATGCAGTTCTGGGCGGGCGATGAGCGCACGAGGGTTGCCTGCGTTCATCTGGAGTCGATCGGCAACCCGCGCAAATTCTCCCGGGTCGCCCGCCACCTTGCCCGCGACCGCCCCGTCATCGCGGCGATCGCCGGCCGCTCGGGGCAAGTGCGCGCCCCCGGCCATCCCGTTCGAGAGACGAACACGCCGCGGCGGGCGTTGGAAGAACTCATGAACCAGGCGGGAGTGCTGCGGGCCCGCAGCGTGCCCCAACAGCTCGATTGGGCGATGGCGTTCTCGAGCCAACCCCTCCCGGCGGGGGACCGGGTCGCGGTGCTCGCAAACTCCGGCACCTACAACGTCGTGCTCCAGGAGCTCATCACGGCAACCGGCGCCGATCCCGTGGGCGGGATCCCGGCCCTCAACCCGGTCGCCGGGGTGGCGGAGTACGAGAAAGCGCTGACCGACCTCGCCGCCCGGCGGGACTGGGACGCCGCGGTCCTCACCTACGGGCCCTATCTGGGGGACGCGGGCGAGGAGATCGCCCGGCTCGTCGCCGCGTTCGCCCGTGATACCGGGCGCACGGTCGTCGCCCATATCCACGGCCTCACCGGGGTCACCGAGGCACTCACCGATGGCGAGGTGCGCGTTCCCGCCTTCGCAAGCGGGGAGGACGCGATCGACGCGCTGGCAGCGATGCGCAGCTACGCTTCCCGGCGCGACACCGAGCCCAGCCCCCGGGTCGACCCACCCGGAATCGACCGGCGCAGCGCCGATGCGCTCATCGCCGAGGAACTCTCCCGGCTCCCGGTGGGGGAACGCAGACTCCTCACGCCGACAGCGGCGAAGGGTCTGCTTGCCTGCTATGGGTTGGACGTCCTGCCGGCAACCACCGTCGCGTCGGTGCAGGAGGCGGTGGTCGCCGCGGAAGAAACCGGTTGGCCCGTCGCTTTGAAAACCGCTGACGCCGTGCTGCGCCACCGCGCTGATCTCGGCGGAGTCCGCCTCGACCTCGGGTCGGCCGAGGAGCTTCGGGTCGCATACGAGGCCATGGCCTCACGGATCAGCGGGCTCGGGCGGTCCGCGCAGGAGAAGTTTGAAGTCCAGGCGATGGCGCCCACGGGGGCGGCCTGCGTGCTCGTCGCCGAGGAAGACCCGCTGTACGGCCCGATCGTTTCCTTCGGGCTCGGCGGAGACGCGATCGAACTCCTCGAGGACGTTTCCTACCGCGTGCCGCCGCTGACCGAGGCCGACGCCGTCGATCTCATCACCTCGGTCAAGGCTGCTCCGAGGCTGCTGGGGCACCGGGAGCTGCCCCCGCTGTTCGTCGAGGGACTCATCGACGTCGTCGCTCGCCTGAGCGTTCTCAAAGAGGAACTCGCGCCGATCGCCCGCGTGGAACTCAACCCCGTGCTCGTGGCGGAAACCACGGTCGCGATCATCTCCGCCGATGTTGTCCTCGCCCATCCGGCCCGGGGCGATATCGCTCGGCGAGTCTTGCCGGAATGAGGCAGACTAGAGGGGTGGCAGGTCAGCAGTTGAAAGCGTTAAGTAAGGACATCGAGCGGGCGGGTTACTACCCCGCGATCGTCTCCGACGTAGTGCACGTGGCCCTCGCGGGCGAGGAAGTGGTGAGCCACCTGGTGCACGCCGAAACGGTTTTCGACCGTTCCGAAGTACGCCGCCACCTCACCACCCTCGTGCTTACCGCGACCCGGTTGATCATCGCGCACGTCGACGACGTACCCGCCGAGCATCCGGAGATGCCGCCCGCCGCGGCAGCGACGACCGAATCGGTGCCCTTGAAACAGATCAAGGCCGTGGGCATCACCCACGGCATCGCCGATCCCGCCCAATACCGGCCGGGCAGTGCGGCCGCGGAGATCACGCTCGCAATCTCTTGGGGCGCGGTCTCCCGGGTGGATCTGGAACCGGCGGTGTGCCCCGATCCGGACTGCGACGTCGACCACGGCTACACCGGTTCGATCATGCCCGACGACGTCGTCGTCCGAGTATCGGAGGCCGCCGAGGGCCAAGCGGCACTCAACGCCGCCGTCCAATTCGCCACCGCGCTCTCCCACGCCACCGCAGACACCCGGCAATGATGCGCCCCGCGCCCGTGACAAAAGAGTGGCGACCGGCCCCGTCCACCCCGTGGCTCGGGGAGGTGCTCCTCGGCGCGGTGGGCGCCGTCCACGGCGAGTTGCCCGCCTTACCGTTGCGCGCCCCCGGCGGGGTGCGCCGGTCCGCCCGCGCCCTCGCCCCCGGGGTGAGTGACCTCGACCCGGAGGAACAGCGCGCGGCCGTCAACCCGTCCGCCGCCGCGGCGCGGGAGCACCTCGGCCTGCCTGAGGCCGAGCGGGCCGTCGTCATCCTCGTCGACGGGCTCGGCCAGTGCAACCTGCAGGCGCGGGGGGAGCGGGCGCCGTTCCTCACGAGCGAATTCCTTTCCCAGACGGGCCAATCCGCCTACCCCTCCACGACCGCGGCGAATATCTCCTTCCTCGGCACCGGGGTCAAACCCGGGCAGACCGCGATGGCCGGATACACCGTGCGCAACCCCGACACGGGTAAGGTGATGAACCTCATCTCCTGGGCCGGGGGGATGGATCCGCTGGAGTGGCAACGGGTGCCCACAGTGTTCGAACGCATGCAGCGGTCGGGGGCCCGGGCCGCGCATGTGAGCACGTGGCGCTTCGAGCGCTCGGCCCTCACCCAAGCGGCGCTACGGGGCGCGGAGTACATCGCGGCCGAGACGCTCGCCGAGCGGGTCGATGCCACCGCGGAGCTCATGGGGCACACGGACACGAAGGTCGCCTACCTGTACTGGGCGGAAATCGACGCCGTCGGTCACCTGCACGGGTGGCAGACCCCCGAGTGGGAGCGGGAACTGGAGCACCTCGACGGCGAGGTCTCCCGGCTCGTGTCGTTGCTGCCCCCGGGCACGCTCGTCCTCCTCACCGCCGACCATGGCATGGTCGACGTTCCCCAGGGCACCTCGAACACCTTCGGCGGCCCGGCGAGGATAGACATCAACGCCCACACCGAGCTTTCCCGCGGGCTCGATCTGGTTGCCGGGGAGAACCGCTTTCTGCACCTGTTCACCCGCGAGTCCGAGGAGGTTGCCCAGCGGTGGGCGGACTTCCTGGGTGAACGAGCGCGCATCTACTCGCGGGCGGAGGCGTTCAACGCGGGGGTGTTCGGACCCGTGCGCCCCGACGTCGCAGACGTCGTGGGCGATGTCATCGTCGCGGTCCTCGGCGATCTGTCCATCGCGGACCGGTCCCGAGTGAGCGAGGGGATGTTCGCCCTTCCCGGCCTGCATGGTTCGGTGACGGAGTGGGAACGGGCCGTCCCGATCCTGTCGCTGCTAACGAGCTGAGGCGAGCGGCGGGCCGAGCAGGCCACAAGATTCGGCGAGGTAGCAAGCTCCGCACAGGGACTCGTATTCCACGCTGTCCCCATCGATCGCAACCTGATCGCCCTCGAAGATGTACCGGCCACCGACCCGCCTGCCGTTGAACATCGCCTTGCGCCCGCACCGGCAGATGGTTTTGAGTTCTTCCAGGGTGTGGGCGAGCTCCAGGAGGCGCGCCGAGCCCGGAAACGCCTTGGTACGAAAATCGGTTCGGATCCCGTAGGTCATCACCGGAACATCGTCGAGGACGGCGATCCGCAGGAGGTCATCGACCTGTTCGCGGGTGAGGAACTGGGCTTCGTCGACCAGCAGGCAGGCGATCTGCGAAGGACCCCGCGCGGCGTGGAACGCCTCCCGGATCGAGTCCTCGGAGGTGACTTGGAAATCAGATTCGCGTTCGACACCCAACCGGGAGACGATGCTCGTGCTGCCCTTGGTATCGGTGGAGGGCTTCGCCAGAAGGACCTGCTGGCCCCGCTCTTCGTAGTTGAAGGCCGCCTGGAGCAACGCGGTCGATTTACCGGAGTTCATTGCTCCGTATCGGAAATAGAGTTTGGCCACGGTAGATGTTTATACCAGCAGCGGCGCTGCCCGCAGGTCAATCGTTCTTCGCGCCGAACACGATCTCGTCCCAACTCGGCACGGAGGTGCGCCCGCGCCGGCTGCGTTTACGCTGCTGAGCCGGGGAAGAGTCCGGTTCCTTCGCCGGTTCGGGCTCCTCGGGGTTCTTCGCGGACTCGGGAAGTTGCAGCACCGTCGCGTCGGTCGCCTCATGCGGCCGGGAGAGCGGCGGGTGCGCGGCCGGGGGTTCGTCGTCCCACAGCGTAGGCTCCGTGTGCGCGTCCGCTTCGAGGGGCTGGCGCACCCCGCGGGCCGCGTCGAGCTCGGCGAGAATCGAATCGGTCGCATCAGCCGGTTCCGGATCCCTTGAGTCGGCGGGGATCCCGCCGTCGGACTCCACGTCGTAGAACCGATCCTCCACCGGGGCGAGGTGGCGGTAGGGGGAGTCGGCGAGGTCGATCTCCGAGAGCCACCGGGCTTCGTCGTCGAGCGCGTGGAAGGTGCCGGAGGAGAGATTGACCTCCCACGAGGCGAGGAACTCCTGCTGGCCCGCCTGATACCGGGCGGTCACGTGCCACGGCGCGTTCTCCGGTCGGTAGGCGTCCCAGGTAACCTCGGTGACGTTGCGGGCGGCGAGCCGGTCCACGACGAGATCACCGAGGGTGGGGGCGCCCTCACCGCGCCCGATCCGCAGTGACCGGGCCCGTTCGGCGGCGAACTCACGCTCGGCGAGCACGGGTCCCTCGTACCGGCGGACCTGGTCGACGGAGACGTTCGCCTGTTCGGCCACCTCCTGCGCGGAGGCACCCGCCCGGATGAGCGCCTGAATATCCCGCGGGCGGATCGTTGCGGAACGCAGTTGTTCCAACTGTGGCCGATCCCGCCGGACCGCCGCCCGGAGAGCTTCGGTGATGGCAAGTTGATAACGCTGATTGGTGGCATCTTTAAACACGAGATGCTCGCCGTCGTCGTGGATTCCCACAAGTTCGAGCTCGACCATATTCGGGTGTTCCCTCCTTGCCTTCTGACCGAGCATCTCACCCTGATCGCGCAAGTGCCAGGACACACCCCGGTGTGGCGGAGAATTCCGGCAAAGAAGTACGGCGAAAATGCGAAACCGATCACAGTTGGGGGTTCGAGGATGCATAAAGTCGATGAATGTTGCAGAATCCGATCGCGACCTGGAACAAATCTGTTCATGAGTTGTTTGTAAGGGCGTACCCCCCTAACCGTCCCGATTTGGAGCGCTAGCCACCATGGCGACCGATTACGACGCACCGCGCAAGACAGAAGACGAGCTGAGCGAGGACTCACTGGAGGAGCTTCAGGCTCGTCGCGTTGAGAAGAATTCGAACGTAGTAGACCAAGACGAAGCAGAAGCGGCAGAAGACTTCGAACTGCCGGGCGCCGACCTGTCCAACGAGGAACTTTCCGTTCGGGTCATCCCCCGGCAGGCCGACGAATTCACCTGCTCGCAGTGCTTCCTCGTCCACCACCGCAGCCAACTCGCCTATACGGAGAACGACCTGCCCGTGTGCTCGGAGTGCGCGGGCTGAGTCCCGTTCGCCGCGGCGAGTGCACAGCATTGCCGGGCGCGAAGAGACGCACCACTAACGACGCGTCTCTTCGCGCATCAGGCCTCTTGTAGCGACCTCAGCGCGTGGACGAACTCCTCCCCACGCCGGGAGGAGAAGAGCCAGTAGGGGGTGGGGTCGCGAGGGTCCTGTTGCGCGATGTAGACCCCGGTGCGAACCCAGGGCCGGGTCAGCACGAAGGAACGTGCGTCGGAGCCGGGCCCCATGTAGAACGACACGTCGTCGGGGGAGCAGGCCGTCGCCTCGCCGAGGGCCTCGATCTCGATCTCCGCGCGCCCGACCCGCAGGTGCGTCGTGGTGAGTTCCACGATCGCGGCGAGCGACCAGAGCCAGAGCGCCGCGAGCGCCGCCGAAACGACGCCTGCGGCGATCGCGACGGTGACGTTGGCGGGCAGGAACATGATGAAAAAGATCGCGCCCACGCTGGGGGCAAGGAGCCACGTCGTGAGTGAGGGGGTTAACCGCTCGGAGAACAGGGGGGCGGACTCATCGGCAACAACCATGTCTCAAGGATGGCACGACTAGCTCTAAGATCGGTGCTGTGTGTGAACCTCAGCTGCGTGGTCCCGACCACGAACCCGTCGCCGTCCTCCTCCAACAGATCGACCCCGAGTTGCCGGCGCCGACCTACGCGCACCCCGGAGATGCCGGGCTCGACCTGTACTCCCGTGAGGAGGTCGTCATTCCCCCCGGCGAGCGGGCGAAGGTCGCCACCGGAGTGGCGATCGCGCTACCGGCGGGTTACGCGGGATTCGTCCACCCACGCTCAGGGCTCGCGGCCCGAGCGGGGATTACAGTTCTCAACGCACCCGGTACGATAGACGCGGGCTACCGAGGCGAGGTTGAAGTGGTTCTGCTCAACACAGACAACACCCACTCCCATACCGTCCGCCGCGCTGACCGCATCGCACAGCTGGTCGTCCAGCCCGTCGCGATCGCAGAATTCATACACGTCGAGCAACTGCCCGGCAGTGCACGGGGCGAAGGCGGCTTCGGATCCACTGGGGGTTGGTCGAAGGGAAGGCAACAGTGATTTTTTTCCGGCGTCGAAACAAGCGGCAGGAGCCGGCGCCCGAGGGTGCTGAGCCCCACGACGCCCCACCGACGGCGGAAGAGGACCGAGCCTCCAAGGGTACGGGCCCGTGGGATCTGGCGGACCAACCGGAACTGGGCAAGCGGGTCGATGTTGGTGCGCTGCGCGTACCCGCCCGGCAAGGGATGCAGATGCGCATGGAGCTCGAGCCCAAGACCCGGCGCATCGTCGCCGTCAACGTCGTCTATCAGGGTTCGGCCATCCAACTGCAGGCCTTCGCCGCGCCGCGCAGCCAAGGAATCTGGGAGGAACTGCGCGAGGAAATCACCGAGTCGATCGGCAAACAGGGCGGCTCGGTGGAGGAGAAAGAGGGAGGCTTCGGCCTGGAACTCCTCGCGCGCCTTCCCGTGCGCACCAAGGATGGTCGGGCGGGACTGCGGCCGGTACGGTTCCTCGGTGTGGATGGTCCCCGGTGGTTCCTACGCGCCGTCGTCTCCGGGA
>JAJYRV010000085.1 GCA_021793935.1 Actinomycetes bacterium
GCACGCCCGGCTGTACGAGCACGTGCCCTGGCTCCAGGCCCACCTCGTGGGCGCGGTGGAACAATATGCGCGGGGGATCGAAATCGACCTCGACCAACTCGAATCCTCCGTCCGGGAGATCGACCCGACGGACATGGACCAGCTCCGCACCGCGCTGTCCGGGGACATCTTCCTCGGCGAACCGAGCGAGTCCCAGCAGCGGGCCCTGCAGCGCCTGGAGACGATGCTCGCCCTCGTGGAAGGGTGGGTGGAGGAGGTGACCGCGCAGGCGGTTGCCGCGCACCTGCCCCACGCGGTGGCGCTACGGGAGATGATTCGCCGACGGCGCGCGGCCGGCGGGCCGGCAGAAGACACCTTCCGCACACTCGTGGGTCTGGAACTGCGCCCGCGCCGGGCGCGGGAAGCCGCAGCGTTGTGGGCGGAACTCACCCGCAGCGAGGGGGCCGAGGCCCGCGACGGGTTGTGGTCGCAGTTGGATCTCATGCCCACGGGGGAGGATCTCGACGATCCCGCGGCCTTCGCCCACCGCCGCACCGCGGGGGATTCCGAGGAATTCGGGGATCTCGATGCGGAGTTGGCCAAGATCCTCGGCACCGGTGACGCGCCCCAGGGCGATGCCGGCGATCCGTCCGGCGACCCATCCGGCGAAGGCGAGGAGCGCCCCGACGACGAGGGGCTCGGCGGGGATCAGGACTAGCCGGGCAGACCCGCGCGCAGTTCGGCGAACACCTGCCCCGCGTCGTCGAACTTCACCAGCGGGGCGGATTGGCCGACCCACAGCGACTGCAACTCGCCGAGATTCCGGCGAGCGGCTTCCGCGCGGAACTGCCCGGTGAGCCAATTCTGGGCGGGGAACGGGGCGATCTCCTCCCCCGCTTCGATCGCCTGCACGGCGCGGTTGGGCACGCCCCGTGAGAGTCGCCCGCTCATCGCGCGGGTGAGTACGGTTCCCTCCGCGCTCGACCTGCGGATCGCGTCGCGGTGGGCGGGGCTCGCCGCTGATTCGCGGGCCGCGAGGAACGCCGTGCCGACCTGAACGGCGCTCGCCCCGAGCGCGAAGGCCGCCCGCACTCCGCGCCGATCCGCAATCCCGCCCGCGGCGATGACGGGGACGTCCACCGCGTCGACAACCTGCGGCACGAGGGAGAAGGTGCCCACGAGCCCGGCCTCGGGCTCGGCGAGGAACGCGGTGCGGTGGCCCGCCGCCTCGAAGCCGGTGGCGACGATCGCATCCACTCCCCCGGCCTCGAGCGCCTCCGCCTCGGCGACGGTCGTCGCCGTCCCGATGATCGCCGTTCCCTGCTCACGGGCGCGGGCCCGCACCCACGCCGGGGGAACCCCGAACACGAGGCTGAGGGCCGCGGGCTTCGCCTCGAGCGCGGACTCGAGTTGCGCGTCGGGGTCGGGAAGGAACTGTTCCGGGGGCGCGGGGATCGGCAACCCGACCTCGCCGAAGAAGGGCGCGAGCACGTCTGCGGCCCGCCCCAGCTCCACCTCCGAGGGGGCAACCTCCTCCCCGGTGGGAAGCCAGAGGTTCACCGCGAATGGCTGCGAGGTCGCCTCACGCAGTTCCGCGATCGTTGCCGAGATGCGCTCCGGGGAATACCCGTAGAGGCCGTAGGAACCGAGCCCGCCGAGTGTGCTCACCGCCGCGGTGAGCTCCACCGAGCTCAGGCCCCCGAAAGGGCCGAGGATGATGGGGGAGGAGATATTCAGCAGATCGCAGATCGGGTTGGTCGCCATGGCGCGCTTCCGGCAGGGGATGGGTCTTGCCCAGATTAGTCGACGTCGGCGCCGGTACCCTCGAGGAAGGACACCGCCTCGAGGAACCCGCGGGCGCGTTCGGTGCGCGGGTATCGGTTGACGATTTCCCAGAACGCCTCGTTGTGGCCGACCTCGACGAGGTGGGCGAGTTCGTGCACGAGCACGTAGTCGAGCACCCAGGAGGGCATGCCCTGCAGCCGGTGGGAGATCCGGATGGAGCCGTTCAACGGCGTGCACGAACCCCACCGCGTCGTCTGGTTCGTCACCCACCGGACCGAACTCGGGCGGACCCCCTCGGGCAGGTATTCACCGGCGAGGCGCTCGGCCCGGTCCATGAGGTCGGTGGAGGACAGTTGGCGGCGCGCCTCGCTGCGCTTCACCCGCTCAATCATTCGATCGACCCACTCCTCCTCCTGCCCGCGAGTGAAGCTCCCTGGAATCGCGATGACGAGCCGGCCCTGTTCTCGGAACGCCGACACGGTGCGGCGCCGCCGAGCGCTTCGGCGCACCTCGATCGTGCCCTCCCCGGGCACTTCTCGCAGCACGCGCTCACGTTGGCTCATGCTCCCACTGTGTCAGAATCGGGTGCCCCGCGGCGGGGAAACGGGTCACCGCGGGGGGAAACCGGACTTATCCACAGGGCCGCTCGCGGGGCGCGGTTTCCGGTGAGACTTGAGTCCTGGGCGGATTTCTGTGGTGCCCGCAGGAGGATCAATGCAAAAATACTGGCGGCCGGGGCTGCGGGTGTGGTGGCGTTGCGACGGCGAAGCGCAGCTCGGGCTGGACCCGCCCGCGATCCTGTTCGGACTCTCGCACGCCGATCATCAACTGTTGGAGGCGCTCGCGCAGGCCGATCCGCAGCTCGATTGTTGGTCGGTGGCGCAGCGATTGGGCTGGACACGGACATCGTTCACCCGGTTCCTGCGCCGGCTCCCGCCGCACGCGCTCGTTGACGCGCCGACCGCTCAGGCCACGGCGATGCGCCGGTATTGGTCCCTCATGGAAGCCGCCGGCGCGCCGCACCACACCGCACGAGTGGGCGCGCAGGTGGTGATCGACGGCGTCGATGCGCTGGGGATCCAACTCACCGACGCGATCGCGGCCGCGGGCGTGGGCGCCGTCTTCTTATGCGACCTGCGGCCCGTGCTCCCCCACGATGTGCACCCCGGCGGCTTCCACACCGACGACGTCGGCCGGGTGCGGGAGCAGGCGGCGCTGCACCGGTTGCGCCCGCGCCATCCGATGGCCAAACTCCGAGCCGGCCGCGAGGGTATTGCCGGCGCCGCGCTCCCGCCGGCCCGGGATCCGGCCCCGCCCCACGCGCAGCCTCCTCACGGGCGTTCCCCTCACGGCGTGTACGCCCCGCAGTTACGCGCCGCGCATCCGGGCAGCGGCGCCGAAGCGGTGGCGGCGACGCTCGCCGTGCTCGTGGCCCACGGGGCGGTGGAGCCACGCCGGGTCCGACCGTACGCGCGGCGGGAGACGCCGGTGCTGCCCGTCGTCGTGCGCGAACTCGATGTCGTGATCGGGCCGTTGCTGCACGCGGGCGGGCCGTGCGTGCGCTGCCTGCACTTGACGTTGACCGATGAGGACCCGCGCTGGCCGGCCGTCGCGACCCAGTTGGCCTCGGAGACCAACCCGGGGATCGACCCGGTCGTCATTCACCTCGCCGCGGCCCTCGCGGCGCATCAGGTGATCGCGATCTCCGATGAGCGGCCGGCGGCGGTCGTGGGCAGGAGTCTGCACGTGGACGGGGCGCATCCGGTTCCGCGCCATCGGGCGTGGCAGGCCCACCCCCGGTGCGGGTGCCAGCTCGCGCACTTGGCGTAGCGGTCACCGCCTACCAGGCGGCGGACTCGCCCGGAGAGGGGGAGGGCAGCGGGTGCTTCCGGGGCCGGCCCCGGCCGCGCTTATTCGCGACGATCTTGCCGTCGACGAAGATTTCACCGCCCCACACGCCCCAGGGTTCCTCGCGCTGGAGCGCGCCTTCGAGGCATTCCGCCCGCAGCGGGCAGGTCCCGCACAGGGTTTGCGCCCGCTTGAGGTCCGGCGCGTGTTCGGCGAACCAAAGATCGACCGTGTCGAGGTTCTGGCACGGCAAGGTGAGGTCGAGGTCCTCGGTTGCGATGAGGACGTCCAACGACGTAGACAACGTTGCTCCAAAGAAAAGGGTCCGAAAAAGTGGTGCCCGAGTGCGAAAGATGCACCGGCGGGGAGGAAAAGCTTCAGCGCTGGGCGACCCGGGGTCGCATTCCCTCGAGGAGGAGATTCGCGAGGGCTAGCGTGCCGATTCCCGTGGAAATTTCCATGACCATCGTGGTCTTCATGCGAACCTCACCTCCTCATTCTTTTCGGTGGGCCTCCCGGCTGGCTAGGCCCGGCCCAAAACTTACAGCAACGTCGTAAACACTAAACCCCCTGCGCCGGGAGGCTCAAGTTATTTTCCGAAGAATTTTTAAATTTTTATTCCGTCGGGTCCTCTCCGCGCACCACGGCGAGGATCTGGGGCCCGAATTGGTCGAGCTTCGAGGGCCCGATCCCGCGGATCAACGCGAGTTGGCGCAGGGTCGTGGGTTCCACCGACGCGATCGAGGCGAGGGTGGCATCGTGCAGGACAGTGAAGGCGGGTTTGTTGACCTCCTCAGCCACCCGCGCCCGCCACTGCCGCAACCGTTCGAAGAGTTCGGGATCGGCGTCCGCCTCCCGCACGAGATCCTCCGCGCGGGACCTGCGGCGACGACGACGAGGCTGCGTCTTCGGGTCGACCCTCGGTTCGGGCCAGATCCCGTCGAGGAAGCGGGTGCGAGTGCGGGTCGAGCGGCCCGAGGGGCGTTGCTTGGCGTAGGACACGTACAGGTGAGTCTTCGCCCGGGTCACCCCGACGTAGAGCAGCCGGCGTTCCTCGGCGATCCCCTCGGGGGTGTCCGCGTGGCTGATCGGCAGGAGGCCCTCGCTCACCCCGATGAGGAACACCGCCTCCCACTCGAGCCCCTTCGCGGCGTGGAAGGAGGCGAGCGTGATCCCCTGCACCGCGGGGGCGTGTTGGGCTTCCTGGCGTTCGGCGAGCTCCTCGACGAATTCACCCATCGTCGCCCCTTGCCGCGCGTGCAGATCATCGGCGAGGGTGGCGAGCGCGTTGAGCGCCTCCCACCGCTCCCGCAGCGCGCCCCGGTGCGGGGGTGGTTGCGGGGTCCAGCCCGCCCCGGTGAGGACGTCGCGCACCTGCTCGGGCAGCGGGGCGTCGGTGGCGGTGCGCACCGCGCCGCGGATGAGCACGATCGCTTCGCGCACCTCACGGCGCTGGAAGAATTTCTCCCCGCCGCGCACCTGATAGCCGATCCCCGCATCGGCGAGCGCGGCTTCGATCGCTTCGGACTGGGCGTTGGTGCGGTACAGCACCGCAATCTCGGCCGGTTGCACCCCACCCGAGATGAGTTCCCCGATGCGGGCGGCGATGCCGCGAGCTTCGGCGTCGTCGTCGTCATACTCGGTGAACTTGATCGCCGGGCCGCGTTCGCGTTGGGAGATGAGCTCGACGGCGCCGGCGCCCCGGTCCCGCCCGGCGCGGGCGAGGATCTCGTTGGCCAGGTGCACGACCTGCGGGGTGGAGCGGTAGTCACGGTTGAGGGTGATCACCTCCGCTTCGGGGAAGGCGCGGTCGAAGTTCGTGAGGTAGTTCGGGGTGGCGCCGGTGAAGGAGTAGATCGTCTGGGAGACGTCGCCGACGACGCACAGTTCCTTGCGGTCCCCGAGCCACAGGTCGAGGAGCTGTTGTTGCAGCGGGGAGACGTCCTGGTATTCATCGACGACGAAGTGGCGATACTGCGAGCGGATCTGGGTGGCGACCTCCTCGTGTTCGGCGAGCATGCCGATCATGAGCAGGAGCACGTCCTCGAAGTCGATGACCCCGCTTTCGTGTTTCACATCCTCGTACACCGACAGCAGCCGGGCGATCGTTGCCGGGGGTTCGCCGGCGATTCCGGTGCGGCCGAGTTTCGCCGCCACCTGCGCGTATTCCTCCGCGCCTACGAGGCTCACCTTCGCCCATTCCACCTCCCCGGCGAGGTCACGCACGGTGAGGCGGTCGACGTCGATGCCGAGCCGGGAGGCTGCCTCGGAGACGAGGTTCGCCTTGTACTCCACGAGCCGGGGCACGCCCCCGCCGATGACCCTGGGCCAGAAGAAGGACAGTTGCCGAAGCGCCGCGGAGTGGAAGGTGCGCGCCTGCGCGCCGGGCACCCCCAGACCCCGCAGGCGGCTGCGCATCTCGGCGGCGGCGCGGGCGGTGAAGGTCACCGCGAGGACGTTCTGGGGTTGGTACACGTTCGTCGCCACCCCGTGGGCGATCCGGTAGGTGATCGCCCGGGTCTTACCGGTTCCCGCGCCGGCGAGCACGCAGACCGGGCCGCGCAGCGCCGTCGCGACGCGGCGCTGATCGTCATCGAGGGCATGGAGAAGTTCATCGGGAGTCATTACAGGCAATTCTTCCAGTTTCCTCTGACACGCAGATCCGCCGTCCACACCGGGCTAGGCGCCCGGGATCGGCCCCCCGTACCAGTCCTCGATGAGGGAACGGGCGATCGAGGTGGGCCCGGGCAGCAGCAGGTCCCCGGCCGCCACCGCGCGGGCGAGGTCGGCGCGGGTGAAGAACCGGGCCTCGGTGATCTCCTCGCCGTCGGGAACCGGTTCGGCGTTCAGCGCCTCCCCGCGGAAGCCGACCATGAGGGAGGCGGGGAACGGCCACGGTTGGGATCCCTGGTAGGCGACCCGCCCGACGCGGATCGCGGTTTCCTCCCACACCTCGCGGCGCACCGCGGCTTCGAGCGGTTCGCCGGGTTCCACGTATCCGGCGGGCACGGAGAAGCGGTTCGCGGGCCACATCGCGTTGTGGGCGAGGAGGATCCGGTCGAAGGAGTCGATGATCGCCATGATCACCGCGGCGTCAGTGCGCGGGAAGTGCTCGCTGCTATCGACCGGGCACACCCGCACCCACCCCGATGCCGTGATCGTCGTGGCCGCCCCGCAGCGGGGGCAGTGGGTGTGGGTGGCGTGCCAGTTCGCGAGCGCGACCGCCGCGGTGGCCAGGCCCGCTTCCCGCCCCGGGAGCAGGGCCCCGACGGTGCGCAGGTTCGCCCACGCGCGGCCCTCCTCGCGCGCGGGGTGGATGGCCGCGATGACCGGCCCGAGGTGGTCCTTGCCGAGGTAGGCCCACGTGAGCGGCTCCCCGCCACTGGCCCGCACCTCACCGGGGACCTCGGTGAGTTCCAGGCGCTCACCGCGCACCGCGACGTCGCTGCCGGATACGTGCATCATCTGCAGGCGGGGGTCCGCCCACACCCGGCGCACCTCACCGGGATCGGTGCGGATGAGCGCATCCCGGTCGATCGTTGAGCGCCCGAGGGGCAGTTCGTCGGAATCCACGCCTCTACGCTAGAGCAAATTTCCGACCCACCCGCGCGTAATCCTTCTCCCCTCCGCCCCGGTGCCATACGGTGGCAACGTGTCTCGATCATCGCTCGCCCTCGCCGCGCTCGCCACGGTTGCCGTTCCCGGTCTGAAGCCGACGGCGGCCACGGGGGCGGAATCGTCGAACGATTTCGATCTCGCGCGGATTGTTGACGAGGGCGGCCGGGCGTGGATGGTCAAGGCGCCCCGGTCGGTGATCACCGGGGCCGCGATGGAGGGCGAGGTTGCGCTGCTGGAGAACCTCGCCCTCGCCATTGATGACGGCGACCTTCCCTTCGAGGTCCCCCGCCCGGCCGGTTTCGCCCCGCTGCCCGAAGGTGGGCGGGCGATGGTGTTCCCCGAGATCGCGGGGCGAGCGCTGTCGGTGCAGCAACTGGCGGGCATGGCAACGAGCGTGGCGGAAGCGATCGCGGCGCTGCATTCCCTGCCCATCGGGGTGCTCGCGGAGACGGGGCTGCCGACGTATTCCGCCCAGGAGTACCGCGAGCGGCGCCTTTCGGAGGTGGATGAGGCGGCCGCGACCGGGCACGTGCCGGGCTCACTGCTG
>JAJYRV010000086.1 GCA_021793935.1 Actinomycetes bacterium
CGCCCTCGTAGTGGTTGATGATCGTCTGCGCCTTGAGCTGCAGGTGCTCGTTCTTCAGTGACCACTCGAACGCCTCGTCGATCTCCCGGGTGGAGAGCAGGGTCGAGAAGATCGAGGAGTAGCTCTTCGCGTGCACCTGTTCCATGAAAACGATGTTGGAGAGCACCGCCTCCTCGTGGGGAGTGATGACGTCCGGGATGAGGCTGACCGCCCCGCGCGTGCCCTGGATCGTGTCCAGGAGCGTCAACCCGGTGAGCACGCGCGTGGTCATCCGCTTCTCGTCGTCATTGAGTTTCGCCCAGGACTGGATGTCGTTCGACAGCGGCACCTTCTCGGGGAGCCAGAAGTTCTGGGTGAGCCGGTTCCACACCTCGAGGTCCTTCTCATCCTCCACCCGGTTCCAGTTGATCGCGTAGATGGGGTTGAGGAGGTCACCGCTGATGATCGGGTCAGTTGCAGTCATGTCTGTCATCGGCCGCGGGCGGCCTTCTCCTTTTCAAAAACTGAACGATTCACGAGGGAGGCGCGTTGCGCCGTCGTCACCCTTAAAGCGTGCAGCTCACGCAGCCTTCCGCTTCGGTGCCCTCGAGTGCCTGCTGGCGGATGCGGATGTAGTACAGGGTCTTGATGCCCTTGCGCCATGCGTAGATCTGCGCCCGGTTGAGGTCGCGGGTGGTGGCCGAGTCCATGAAGAACAGCGTGAGGGAGAGCCCCTGGTCCACGTGCTGGGTCGCGGCGGCGTAGGTGTCGATGATCTTCTCGTAGCCGATCTGGTAGGCGTCGGCGTAGTACTCGCGGTTGTCGTTCGTCATGAACGGCGCCGGGTAGTAGACGCGGCCAAGCTTGCCTTCCTTGCGGATCTCGATCGGCGCGGCGATCGGGTGGATCGAGCTCGTGGAGTGGTTGATATAGGAGATCGACCCGGTGGGCGGCACGGCCTGGAGGTTCTGGTTGTAGATCCCGTGTTCCATGACCGATTCCTTGAGTTCGCGCCAGTCCGCGGCGGTCGGGATCGTCACGCCGGCCTCGGCGAACAATTGCGCCACCCGTTCGGTCTCGGGCACCCAGTCGGTTTGGGTGTACTTGTCGAAGTACTCCCCGCTGGCGTAGGTGGAATCCTCGAAGCCGACAAAGGGGCGGCCGCGTTCGATGGCGAGCCGGTTCGAGGCGCGGATCGCGTGGTAGGCGATGGTGAGGAAGTAGATGTTCGTGAAGTCGATCCCTTCCTCGCTGCCGTAGTGGATCCGTTCCCGGGCGAGGTAACCGTGCAGGTTCATCTGCCCGAGCCCGATCGCGTGCCCGTCGTCGTTCCCCTTGACGATGGAGGGCACCGAATCGATCCGGGTCTGATCGGAGACGGCCGTGAGCGCCCGGATCGCCGTCTCGACGGTTTGGCCGAGGTCGGGGGCGTCCATCGCCATCGCGATGTTGAGGGAACCCAGGTTGCAGGAGATGTCCTTGCCCACGTGGGAGTAGGTGAGGTCATCGTTGAATTCCGAGGCCGTGGAGACCTGGAGGATCTCCGAGCACAGGTTGGAGTGGGTGATCTTGCCCTTGATCGGGTTCGCGGCGTTCACCGTGTCCTCGTACATGATGTACGGGTAGCCCGATTCGAACTGGATCTCGGCGAGGGTCTGGAAGAAGTCGCGGGCCTTGATCGTCGTCTTTCGGATCTCGTCGTTCGCGACGAGCTCGTCGTACATCTCAGTCACGTTCACCTCGGCGAAGGGTTTGCCGTAGATGCGCTCGACGTCGTAGGGCGAGAACAGGTGCATGTCCGCGTTCTGGCGGGCGAGGTGGAAGGTGATGTCGGGGATGACGACGCCGAGTGAGAGGGTCTTGATCCGCACCTTCTCGTCGGCGTTCTCGCGTTTGGTGTCCAGGAAGCGCATGATGTCGGGGTGGTGGGCGTGCAGGTACACCGCCCCCGCGCCCTGGCGCGCCCCGAGCTGGTTGGCGTAGGAGAAGGAGTCCTCGAGCAGCTTCATCACGGGTACGACCCCCGAGGACTGGTTCTCGATCTTCTTGATCGGGGCGCCGTATTCGCGCAGGTTGCTCAGCAGCAGCGCCACTCCCCCGCCGCGCTTGGAGAGCTGCAGGGAGGAGTTGATCCCGCGGGCGATCGATTCCATGTTGTCTTCCACGCGCAGCAGGAAGCAGGAGACGGCCTCCCCGCGCTGGGCCTTGCCGGAGTTGAGGAAGGTGGGCGTGGCGGGCTGGAAGCGCCCGGAGAGAATCTCCTCGGTGAGCTTCAGCGCGAAGTCCTCATCGCCGTCGGCAAGTGTGAGGGAGACCATGACGGCGCGGTCCTCGAACCGCTCGAGGTAGTTGGCGCCGTCGAAGGTTTTCAGTGCGTAGGCGGTGTAGTACTTGAACGCGCCGAGGAAGGATTTGAATCGGAAGTTCTGCGCCTCCGCATGCGCCCAGATCTGCGCGCGGAACTCCGGCGTGTACTTCTCCAGCACCCGCGCCTCGTAGTAGTCGTTCTCCACGAGGTAGGTGAGTTTGGCTTCGAGGGAGTCGAACGTGAGAGTCTTGGGCAGCACGTGCTGGATGAAGTACTGCCGGGTGGCCTCTAAGTCCTTGTCGAATTGGATCGTGCCGTCCGGGGCGTACAGGTTGAGCATCGCGTTGAGCGCGTGGTAATCCGTTTCGATGCTCGAGCGGTTCGCAGCCGGTGCTTCTAGAATCGTTGCCAAAATTCTTCCAATCCTTCATTCACCCGGGACACGTCGTAGGGAGTGCCGAGTAGCTCAAAGTTGTACAGGTGGGGGACCTTGCACTTGGCGGAGATGACCTTGCCCGCGAGGCAATACCCCTCACCGAAGTTCGTGTTTCCTGCCGCGATCACGCCGCGGATGAACCTGCGGTTCTCTGGATCATTGAGGAATTTGATGACTTGTTTGGGAACCGCCCCCTTGGGGGTGCCGTGGCCGTACGTCGGGGTGATGAGAACGAACGGCTTGGTCACCTCGAGGTGGTCGTCCGCGGGCCGGAGCGGGATCCGCAGTGCGGGCCGCTCGAGGCGGTCGACGAAACGGCGGGTGTTCTCCGAAACGGAGGAAAAGTAGACGATGTCAGCCACAGCCCTCCTCACAGCGCTCGTGACACCGCCCGGGCAGGAGCCTCAGCGTGGCCTTCCGGGCGGAACGGTAATCTGGTTCCGATGCGATGCGTTCCCGCGCGGCGTCAGGCGACGCTCGCGGCGGCCTGGGTGAGGGAACGGATCCGGTCGGGGCGGTAACCCGACCAGTGTTCCTCGCCGGCGACGACGACGGGGGCCTGCATGTGGCCGAGGGACTTCACGTAGTCCAGGGCGATGGCATCGGAGCTGATGTCGACGATGACGTAGTCGAGGCCGTTCTTATCCAGGGCACGGTAGGTGGCATCGCACTGCACGCAAGCGGGCTTGCTGTAAACGGTGATAGTCATAGGGGCGGTTTCCTCCACTCTCAACCAATCTGGACACGCCAGTTTCACCGAGGTTGCACCCGTAGCAACCGGGGAAATCAGCGGGTAGTGGCTCTAACAGCCACCGACTGCGACCACTATACCTAGTGGTAGCGATTATTGTGCACCACAACATTTAGTGGTTCGGCGTGTCGCGCGGAAAATGCTGGGGAAAACGCGCGGAGTGCCTGTGGACGCCGTTGTTCATCCACAGGCCCCCGTTGTGGACGGCGCCCGCCCTCTTGTGCACAACCTGCGGATAACGCTGTGGATAACCGATGGGCGGCGAGGAGTTATCCACACCTGCGAGAGCTTCCGCAGGCCCCGAGGAAGCGGGTGAGAAAACTTTTCTTCTCGGCGTGTCGGGCGAGTCGTGCCTCACAGGGCTAGACCTCCGCCTCGCGAAGCGAGATGGCGCCGAACACTGCTGCGCCCACCATCAGCAGCGTCCCGATGCCGGCGGTGAGCACCGCACCGGAAGCAAACGCGTCCTGCGCGTTCTCCAGCAGCCGGGCACCGGTGGCTCCGCCGAGCTCCTCCGCGAGAGCGATGGCGCCGCCGAGGGTGTCCGCCCCGCTCGGATCCGCGATCCCGCGGGGGATCTCCAGGGCGTTGCGGAAGTGGGCGGTGAGGAGACCGCCGATGATCGCCGTGCCGAGCACCGCCCCGACCTCGTAGGCGGTTTCGCTGATCGCCGAGGCGCTACCCGCCTGGTGTGCGGGCGCGTTGCTGAGAATAAGGTCGTTCGAGACGGTCTCCCCCGCGCCGATCCCGATCCCGAGGACGACGAAGGCGATCATGATGAGGCCCGGAGTGGTGTCGGTGAACGCGACGAGGGCGTAGCCGCTCGCCGCGAGCGCGAAGTTGGCGCTGACAACGATCGCCGGGCGCACCCGGTTGACGATCGGTACGACGAGGAGCCCCGCGGCAACCGTGGCGGCGAGTCCCGGCACCAGCACGAGTGCCGCCGACATCGGGCTCATCCCCATGACGAGTTGCAGGTCCTGGGTGACGAAGAAGATGAAGCCGACGAGCGAGAAGACGCTGAGGAGGTTGATGACCACCGACCCGCGGAATACCCGGTTGGTGAACAGGGAGACGTCGAGCAGCGGGGCGGTGAGGCGGAGTTGGCGGTGGATGAAGACCGCGCCGAATCCGAGTCCGAGGCCGACGAAAGAGAGCGAGAACAGCGCTCCGCCACCCGTGGCGAATTCGGTGATCCCGAAGACGATCGGCCCCATCGTCAGCGCGATCAGTCCAACGGAGACGAGGTCGAGCCGGCCCGGCTCCGGGTTCTTCGATTCCGGCAGCACGAGCGGCGCGAGGGCGAGGAACAGCAGGAGGATGGGAACGGCCATGAGGAAGATCGAGCCCCACCCGAAGTGGCCGAGGAGGAAGCCGCCGACGATGGGGCCCAGGGCGGCGCCCGCGGAGAACCCTGCCGCCCAGATCGCGATCGCCAGGCGCCGCTTCTTCCCATCGGTGAAGATGTTGCGGATGAGCGAGAGCGTTGCGGGCATGAGGGTCGCGCCGAACACGGCCATGCCGGCGCGGGCAACGATGAGGAATCCCGCGTTCGGGGAGAACGCTGCCGCTGCGGAGACGATGGCGAAGCCGGCCCCGCCGATGAGGAGCATCCGGCGCCGACCGAACCGGTCGGCGGCCGAGCCCATCGGCACGAGCAGGGCTGCGAGGATGAGCGGGTAGACGTCGACGATCCACAGCAGCTGCGCCGAGGTGGGTTGCAGTTGCGCGGAGAGTTGCGGCACCGCGAACGCGAGCACCGTGTTGTCCACGGAGACGAGCAGCACCGGGAGCATGAGTACCACGAGCGCGAGCCAGGGCCGGCGCGCCCCCGCGTGGCTCGAGGCTTTCCCCGCGGTGTCCAGGGGCGCGGGCGCCCTGCGGCTGGGCGTGGGCGCCTCGGCGGGAGTAGGCGCGCTGGGCTGAGGTTGAAGCGAGGTCACGTTGGGTCTTTCGAGGGTCTGCGGGTGCCGCGGAACGGGAGGGCGGCGCCAGTTACTAAACCGTCCAGTCGGTATAGTAACTCGCTCGCGGGTATGCTGGCAAGCATGGCTCGACCCCCCGCCGCTCGCTCCCGAGCACTCGATGCATTCGCCCGGATTCTCGTCTCCCACGGGGAGCGCGCAGCGACGCTAGAAGCCGTCGCAGAAGCGGCGGATATCTCCAAAGGCGGCCTGCTCTACCACTTCGGTTCCAAGGACGAACTCGTGGCCGGCCTCGTGGAGCGGCTGCGGGAACTCATCGTGGAGGACGTTGCCGCGATGAACGCCGACCCGCAGGGACCGACGAACTATATCTTGCGCACCTCGGCCGAATTCGACACGGATTTCGAGCAGGTGTACATTGCGGTCGTCGCCCTCGCCCAGTCCGGGCACACCGAGGCGAGGAAAGCCCTCGACGAGGCGGACTCCGCGTGGGTCGAAGCAGTCACCGACGAACTCGGCGATGGGGCGGTCGCCCGCGCGGCGGTGCTCATCTCCGATGGGATCTACGCACACGCGGCGATCCAGCGCGGACCCACCGGGCATGACATTGACGAGCTGCGCGGCCTCATTGCGCAACTCGTGGCCGTGCGTCAACGCAGATAGTTCCTGCTGCCCTGATCTGCGCGCCCCGCGCCCCTATGGGCCGCACGCCCCTACTGGGGCCCGATTGCCGTCACCATCACCGCAAACCCGACCCACACACACCACCCGAACCCACGCGGGGCCCGTTTGCCGCAACCACCACCGCAAACCCGACCCAGACACCACCCGAACCCACACGGGGCCCGTTTGCCGCAACCACCACCGCAAACCCGACCCACACACCACCCGAACCCACACGGGTCCCGATTGCCGCCGCCATCACCGCAAACCCGACCCACTCCCACCGCCCGAACCCACACGGGTCCCGTTTGCCGCAACAGATACGGCAACCGGCACCCACAGCGGATCCGAGCACAGCCACGGCGACCGCCCCACCGCAGCGGCCACGGCCACGAGGCTCCCTGCCCGGGGCTGCGCGATCCTCACGATGGAGCGATCCCGCAGGCCCGAGCAGCTAAACGCGCGCGGCTACCACTCCCGGTGGCCTGGGATGAGCGTGCCGGGGTTGAGGTTGCGGTTCGGGTCGGCTGACTTCAGCAGGCCGACCATGAGGTCCACCCCCGCAGGCGAGAGATCCTGCTCCATCCACGGGGCGTGGTCGGTGCCGACTCCGTGGTGGTGGGAGAGGGTTCCGCCGGCGTCGATGAACGCTTGCTGGATCGCCGTCTTCACCACGTCGTACTGGCGCAGGCTCTCCTGGTAGTCGGCTTCCTTCCCGTCAACATCTGCAGGGCGGAAGGCGAAGGTGAAGTACAGGCACGCCCCGGAGTGGTAGGAGTGCGAGAGGTGGCACATGATGAACCCCTTGACCCCCACCTCGTCGAAGGCGGCGTTGGCGGCCTGCATTGTGGTGAAGTACACCTCACCGAGCCGGTCCCACGGGGCGGCGGTCTCCGACACGTCGCCCATCGCGCCGCGGTCGAGGAGGAAGTCGCGGATGTAGGGGGTGTCGAACTTCTTCTGGTCGTACAGCGCCCCGGGGCCCTTGCCCAGCCGGATCCCGCCGTTCTTGGAAATGATCTTGCCGACGATCGACTTATTCGACTTCACGAGGTTCGCTCCGCCCTCGTACCCGATGTAGCTAATGCACACCTTGTCCATGTCCCAGCCGCGCTTGGCGAGCAGGTCGAACAGGATCGGGCCGGCCTTGGACTTCAGGGAGGTGGATTCCTTCTGCGTCGAAAGCGAGAACGCCGTCTCCGGGGCGTCGGAGACGCGGGTGATCGAGGGGGTGGCGTCCGATTCGGAGATCTCCCGCATCGCGGCGATCCCCGCCGCCCAGTTGGGGAACAGGTAGGCAATGACCTCCCGGTTCTCCGGGAGCCGGTGCACGTGCACCCACGCCTCGGTGATCACCCCGAGGCGCCCCTCCGATCCGAGGATCATCTCCCGCACGCTCGGGCCCGAGGAGGTCGCCGGCAGCGGCCGAATCTCCACCACTTTGCCCGGCTGCACGAGCCGCATCCCGCGGGTGATGTCGGCGATGTCGCCGTATTTGTCCGACTGCATCCCAGAAGAGCGGGTGGAGATCCACCCACCGAGGGTGGAGTGTTTGAACGAGTCGGGCTGGTGGCCCATCGTCCACCCCGAGGCGTTGAGCTGGGTCTCCATGTCCGGGCCGAGCACACCCGCCTGGATCCGCGCGATCCCGGAAACCTCATCGATCTCCAGCACCCGGTTCATCCGCCCCATGTCCATCGAGACCACGA
>JAJYRV010000087.1 GCA_021793935.1 Actinomycetes bacterium
GGCGAACACGTCGAGAGTTCCACTCTTGGCCTCACCGCGCTGCGCGTCCTGGCGCTGGGCCTCCTGGCGAGAACTCCCGCGCTGGCCGCCGCGTTGCTCGCCCCGCTGCTCATTTCCGCGCTGGTCGTTGCCGCGCTGGTCATTACCCCGTTGGGGTTTGCGGGCCCCGCCGCGCTCTTGGCGCCGCTCCTGGCCTTTACCGGAGCCGCTCTCCTCGGCGGGCGCGCTTTCGGCCGGCGCGGATGCTGCTGCCTTCCCGGCGCTGCGCTGTTTCGGAGCACCCTTCGGGGCGCTCTTGCCTTCGCCTTGCGCCCCCTGCCCCGGGCCATCGCCGTGTGCCTTGATCGCATCGATCAACTCCCCTTTACGCAGGCGGGAGATGCCTTTGAGCCCCAACTGATTCGCGATCGCTTGAAGTTGGGGGAGTTTCATCGCCGTGAGGGCAGCTGCAGAGGCCTGGTCCTGAGATTCAGTCACGAAGGTCCTTTTAAAATACCGGGGGTGATCACTTAGTCACTAGACGCGTGTAAGAAGTCCGCGAAATGGTGGCAAACCGCCACGCGTCATTAGCCTAGCGCAGTTTCTAGGCCAGATGCGCCCCTTGTTCGGCGATAGCTGACCGCAGCACCCGCCAGCCGCGGGGCACCTGCTCTTCGGCGGAGTAGGGAAGCTCTCCCAACACCAGCACGCTCGGACCGGCTCCCGAGACGACGGCAGGTATCCCGTTTGCCCGCAACTGCGCCAAAAGCTCGGCGGTCTCGGGCATGACGTCAGCGCGATAGTTCTGGTGCAACCTGTCCTCGGTCGCGGCGAACAACAACTCTGGCTGTCCGCTAAGAGCGAGCGCGAGGAGCCCGGATCGGGAGCTGTTGAAGGCGGCATCGTCGTGCGGCACGTATGAGGGAAGCGCCCCACGGGAACGGGAGGTGGATAATTCCGCCACGGGCACGATCACCGTCGGAGCGATTCCGCTCACGGGAATCTTCGCCGCGCGGGCGGCGCCCTCACTCACGTAGGCGATCGTTGCCCCGCCGAAGATTGCGGGGGCGGCGTTATCCGGGTGGCCTTCGAATTCGGTTGCGAGCGTGAGGAGGCAGTCATCGGTGAGCGCTTCCGGCTCGCTGATGAGCCCCCTCGCGAGCAGCAGTCCCGCGACGGTCGCCGCGGCGCTCGACCCCAGCCCGCGCCCGTGCGGGATCCGGTTGTGGCAGTGCAGTACGAACCCTGCTTGCGGGGCGTCCACGTAGTCGAGGGCAACCCGCAGCGCGCGGATGATGAGGTGATCCTCTCCACCGGGGAGGGAGCCCGCTCCTTCCCCCTGTACGTGCGCCTCGCTCGGCCCCGCGACTGCTTCGACCCGCACATCGTCCCAGATGGACAGGGCAAGGCCGAAGGCATCAAATCCTGGTCCAAGGTTCGCGCTCGTTGCCGGCACCCGCACCTGCGCCCGATCTTTCGCGAGTCGCATCACAGACCCAGCACACGAACGACGTCGCCGAGGTTCGGCGCAACGACCTCCGGTGAGACCTCCCGGTTGCCCAGGGCAGTTGCGGTGTCCTTGAGCCCGTTGCCCGTGACCGTGCACGTGATCGTTGCCCCGGCGGGCACCTCCCCCGCTTCCGCGCGTTGGAGTAGCCCGGCGACCGAGGCGGCCGATGCGGGTTCGACGAACACCCCCACTTCGGCGGCGATGAGTGCTTGGGCGTCGAGGATCTGGGCGTCAGTGACCGAATCGATCCGGCCCCCTGATTCTTCACGCGCCTGGGTCGCGAGCGACCAGGAGGCGGGGTTGCCGATCCGGATCGCGGTCGCGATCGTCTCCGGGAACTCCACTACCTCGCCTTTGACCAACGGCGAAGCCCCATCGGCCTGCACTCCCCACATTTTGGGAAGCTTCGTGGCGGCGCCGTCGCCGTGGTATTCGCGGTAGCCCATCCAGTAGGCGGAGATATTCCCGGCATTCCCCACCGGCAGCACGTGAATATCCGGGGCGTCGCCGAGCACGTCGACGATCTCGAACGCCGCGGTCTTCTGGCCCTGCAGTCGGTAGGGGTTGACGGAGTTGACGAGTTCGACGGGGTAGTTCTCCGCCAACTCCCGCACGATGCGTAGGCCGTCGTCGAAGTTCCCGTCGATCTCGATGAGGGTCGCGCCGTGCACGACGGCCTGGGCCATTTTCCCGGCGGCGATCTTACCTGCGGGGAGGATCACTGCGCAGCCGATCCCCGCCCGCGCGGCGTAGGCGGCGGCCGAGGCTGAGGTGTTGCCTGTGGAGGCGCATACGACCATTTCCGCACCGCCGCTGACGGCCTTGGAGATCGCCGTCGTCATCCCTCGATCTTTGAACGATCCAGTGGGGTTGGCTCCCTCGACCTTCAAGAATACGCGGGCTCCGGTCCGCTCCGAGAGGGCGGGCGCCTCGACGAGCGGCGTGCCGCCTTCCCCGAGGGTGACGATCGTGTCGGAATCTTCAAAGGGGAGTCGGGCGAAGTATTCGGCGATGAGTCCCCGCCATGGTGCTGCCATTAGTTACCTTCCACACGCATTACTGAAACTACTTCTTCGACCGCCTCGAGCACCCGAAGATCGGTCAGGGTCGCATCCAAGGCCGCCTGAGGAGCGGAGTAGGTGACGATGATGAGTCCGGCCCGGCCCTCTTCCCCGGGGGTCTGGCGAACCGTTTCGATCGAAACCCCGTGGTTCGCCACCACGGTGGCGATCTCCGAGAGCACACCGGGTCGATCAGCGACCCGCAGCCGCATGTGATAGCGGCTCGGCACGAGACCAGAGTCGATGATGGGCAGCATCGCATAGGTGGAGCCGCTCGGGGCGCGCCCGCCGGTGACCTGCCCGCGGGCAACGTCGACGATGTCGCCAAGCACGGCCGCCGCGGTAGGTGCCCCGCCGGCACCTGGGCCGTAGAACATGAGCGTCCCCGCAGCCTCGGCTTCGATGAACACCGCGTTATAGGCATCGGAAACGGTTGCGAGGGGGTGGTCGGCGGGCACCAACGCCGGGTGAACTCGCACCGCGATCGCGCCGTTGACGCTTTCGGCGATCGCGAGGAGCTTGACGATGTTGCCGGTAGCTTTCGCCGAAGCGATGTCGTCGGCGGTGATTTCCCGGATCCCCTCGGTGGGCACGTCCGAGGCGTACACGCGGGTGTGGAACGCGAGCGAGGCGAGGATCGCCGCTTTTGCCCCGGCGTCGAACCCATCGATATCAGCGGTGGGGTCGGCCTCGGCATACCCGAGTGCTTGCGCGTCGGCAAGCGCGGTGTCGAAGTCCGCACCCGTCGTCGTCATCTGGTCGAGGATGTAGTTCGTGGTGCCGTTGACGATTCCGAGGATCTTCGTGATCCGGTCCCCGGCGAGCGATTCGCGGATGCCGCGCACGACCGGGACCGCCCCGGCGACGGCGGCTTCGTAGAGCAGGCTCGCCCCGTGGGCGTCGGCGGCTTCTTGCAGCTCTGGGCCGGCTTCGGCGAGGAGCGCCTTGTTCGCGGTGACGACGCTCGCCCCACGCCGCAGTGCGCGAAGGATGAGGCTCTTGGCAGGTTCTACCCCGCCGATGAGTTCGACGACGATGTCAGCGGAGTCGACGAGCGTTTCCAGGTCCTCGCTGAGCAATTCGCTCGGCACGACCTCGTCGCGGGGAGTCTGCGTCGACCGCACGCCGATCCCGGCCAACTCAATCTTCGCTCCCGCGCGAGCCGCCAGGTCTGCATCGTGCCGGAGCAGCCTGCGCACGACTTCGGTGCCCACTACTCCACAACCCAGCACTACACAGCGCAGCGGCGCTTTAACGTCGCTCATCTTCTCCTCATCAGCTTGGCAGTTTCCTCGTACGAGGATACGGGCGATTTCACTTCCTTGGTGCCGCGTCTCAGGCCGTGAATCTCTACCCCACGTCGAGGCGGAGCAGATCCTCAATAGTTTCGCGGCGAACGATCTCCCGCGCCTCGGCGCTCGTGACGGCGACGACCCCAGGGCGGGGAATCTGGTTATAGTTCGATGCCAGGGACCGCCCGTACGCACCCGTCGCTGCGACGATGAGCAGGTCTCCGGCGCGCAGGTCCTGCGGCAAGTCGATATCCGGGATGAGGATATCTCCCGATTCGCAGTGCTTACCCACGATTCGGCACGGCATGGAGCCGGCCGTAGAGGACCTGTTCGCGAGCCGCGCGGTGTAATTCGCGCCGTAGAGGATCGGACGGATGTTGTCGCTCATCCCCCCGTCGACGGACACGTACACGCGCCTGCCCTCGTCCAGTTGGACGTGTTTGATCGTGCCCACTTCGTAGACCGTCATCATCGCGGGCCCCACAATCGCTCGGCCCGGTTCGATGGACACCTCAGGCACGTCGGTTCCCAGCCGGTCGCACTCAGCCCGAACCGCCGCGGCGAGTTCTTCGGCCGCGACCCTCGGATCCAGCTCCTGCTCCCCGGGCAGATAGGCGATCCCGTATCCCCCGCCGAGGTCGACTTCGGGAACAGCGATCCCCTCGCGCTGAAGGTCTGCTCGTAATTCCAGCACCACCCGCGCCGCGTTCGCGAACCCGTCCGCGGCGAGGATCTGTGACCCGATGTGCGAGTGCAAGCCGACCAGGTGGAGCCGGGGCCGGGCGGCGATGCGTTCAACCGCCTGCCGGGCCGCTCCGGAGGCGACGGAGAGGCCAAATTTCTGGTCCTCGTGGGCGGTGGCGATGAACTCATGTCCACCGGCGTGCACGCCGGTGGTCAGGCGCACCATGACCGGTACATCGCTCACGCCGAGGTCAGCGGCGACCTCGTCGAGCAGGTCGATCTCGGCGAGCGAGTCCACGATGATCCGGCCCACCCCGACCTCAAGCGCCCAAGTGAGCTCGGCGCGGGACTTGTTATTGCCGTGCAGCCCGATGTCGGCCGGGTCGACGTCCGCGGCGAGCGCGACGGCAAGCTCACCCGCCGTCGAACAGTCCACTTTGAGCCCCTCGTCCCGTAGCCATCGCAGCACGGCGGTGGAACTGAAGGCCTTGGACGCGTAATACACCCCGACCGGAGCTCCGAATTCCTCGTCGAACGCCGACTTGAACGCCCGTGCCCGCGTGAGGAGGTCGTCGACGTCGAGGAGGTAGCTCGGGGTGCCGAACCGATCAGCGAGCTCGGTGATCGGGTGCCCGGCCAGGTAGGTCTCGCCGCCAGAAAGGGTCGCCGATGCGGGCCAGGGACTGCCGAGAGGATTCGTGCCGTGTTGAGCGCTCACGACTCCTCATCGTAGAGCATCGCGCTCCGCTCATCCGCACAATCGCGGGCGCTTTGACTCCCCCGCCCTGCGCTCGAGGAGACGACTGTGACCCATTGAACAGAGCCGGAAATTCGTTCGAACCCATTCACCCTGCTACGATTCTTAATCGCGGGTAATTACCGCACCCGCCCCCGTAGCTCAGCGGATAGAGCGTCTGCCTCCGGAGCAGAAGGCCACAGGTTCGAGTCCTGTCGGGGGCACCAGCCGGAGGTGAGCGTGTCTGAGATGGATTCCCCTGTTGGCGACGTCCTCGAATTGCGCTCGGGTGACAGCCTCGTCGAGATCACGACTGTCGGCGCCCATCTTCGCCGCTACCAAGTGGCTCGCCGCGAGGTGATCGTCCCGTTCGGGGAAGAACTTCCCTGGGGCGCCCACGGCGCGGTGCTCGCGCCCTGGCCCAATCGGATCGATGCAGGCACCTACTCGTGGGCGGGGAAGGAATACCGCCTCCCCATCACTGAACCGGAGCGGGACACCGCGATTCACGGGCTCGTGATGACCGAGCCGTGGAAAGCAGCCCAGGTCGCGCCCGGGCAGGCGGAGTTCACGGTCGAGCTCGCCGCGAGCGCGGGCTACCCCTTCCCGTTGCGGCTATCGGTGACCTACACGCTCACTGGAGCCGACCTCACCGTGGATTTCTGTGCGGAGAACCGCGGTGGGAGCGCCGCTCCGTTCGGGGTCGGGTTCCACCCGTGGCTCGCCGCGGGACCCGGCGGTCTGGAAACGGCTACCCTCGCGGCGGATGTCGGCACGTGGTTCCGCAGCGATTCCCGCCTCCTACCCGTGGCGGAGGAGCAGGTTCCCCACGAATTCGATTTCCGTGTCGGCAAGCCGCTTGGTGATCTCCGGCTCGACGATGCCTTCGGAATGCCCCGCTTCGATGAGTCGGGAAGGTCCTGGGTGCACCTGCGCGGCGACGACGGCGCTACTGCTTCGGCATGGATGCGGGAGCCGTTGCGGGTGTGGCAGCTGTGTTCGGACCCCTCGCCCGCGCCCCGGCCGGGTCTCGCGGTGGAACCGATGACTTGCCCGGCGAACGCGTTCAGAACGGGCGATCGGCTCCACGAACTCGCGCCCGGCGCCTCGTGGCAAGTGCAGTGGGGGCTCACCCTCGCGTGAACCGGCCTCCCCAGCGGTGGGTTTCTCGAGCGGCGCTGCGACCAGGTACGGCGCTACGGATTGCGGCCGTTGCGTGAGCGGGCGGCCTTACTGCTGCAAGCAGTCGCGCGTCTCCTGATCGAGGGGAACTGCACCGCTATTCGCTAGCCACGCGGCCGGATCGGTCGTGGTGAGGTTGTCATCGAGATGGATCTCAAAGTGGAGGTGCGGACCGGTGGAGTTCCCGTTGGATCCCACGGCCCCAATCATCTCACCGGCTTTCACCTGTTGGCCCGGGCTCGTGTAGACGCCGTTACTGTACATGTGCACGTACCAGGAACGAACCGTTTCACCGTTGATCTCGTGGCGAACGATGATGAGCATGCTGGATCGGCCCGCTTTGCCCGGCCCCGTGTACTCCACGACGCCGTCGGCGATCGCGTGAATCGGGGTGCCGGCGGTTGCCGCGAAATCCAGCCCGGAGTGAAGCGAGTACCGGCCCCACAGCGAGCGGTGCCCGTAGCGGGAGGTAATGCGGTAACTGCCTTCGGTCAGGGGCATCACGAGTTCCGGGGCCCGGGAGGCGACCTCGGCGGCAGCTGCGCCGTTGACGCTACCCGCGAGCGAGCTGCAGGAACTCGGTTCCCGTTCGGTGTTCCGGCTCGCCGAGACGGCGGCGCGCACCCCCACCATCGGATCGGCGCTGAGCGCGTCGGCCTCCGGTTCGGCAGCGGCACCCGGATCGACGTCCATGAGCACGTCAAGCACATCGGTCGCTCCGTATTCCACGCCTTCCTCCGCGTTCGCGGCGGACGTGGGCGGGCCGTTGAGGGGAATGACGGTGGTGGCGGCGGCGAGGCTTCCCAGGATCGCCACCCGCGGCACGAGGCGGCCCCGCTTCGCTGCAGGTTTCGGCGCCTGGGGTAGATCGTCCACCTGTTCGGGGATGATCGGGAGGCTCACAGGTTCGGACTCCCCGCGCACGGGCGGGAAGGGAATCTGCGGGACCCGGTACTCCGGACCAAATGCGTAAGTTCGTTCAGGGATACGGGCGGCGAGCTCGGGCGCACGCGCCACGGTTTCACGTTCCGGGGTTACGGGCGGGAAGGTGCGTCGTTGACCTTTCCTCGCTCGCTTCTCTGCTTCCCGTAGCGAGCGGCGGGTTGGGTACGCCTCAGCGGGT
>JAJYRV010000088.1 GCA_021793935.1 Actinomycetes bacterium
GGCAGCGCCCGGAGGCGAGCGAGGACTTCCCGGCGGGGCAGCCCCAGTTCCAGGCTCGGGTTCCCCTCACCCCCTTCCCGAGGCGGAGCATGACCCCGAGGGGGAATCGTTTCACACGGCCGTTGACGCCGCGCTTGGTCGAATGGATGCGACCTCCCGGCGGCAAACCCGCAAGTCCACCCGGTCCGAGCTCACCGTCACTCGCGGCGGGGAGGAAGCCCTCGCCGAGTGGCACCGGCTCTATGAAGAAACCGCGCAGCGCGACGACTTCAGCGGCCGGCCGCTCGCCTACTTCCAGCGCATGTTCGCCGAACTGAACGCCTCCGGGCTCAGCAGCTGCGAGGTGTTGCTCGCCCACTGGGAGCAGGAATTGCTCGCCGCGTCGATCTACGTGCAGCAGGGAGATTTCGGGTGGTATGTCTACGGCGCGAGCGCAACGGCGGAGCGCAAACGCTACGCTCCGCGACTGCTGCAACTGGAGCAGGTGAAACTGACCCTGGGCGCAGGCGCGCGTTGGTACGATCTCGGCGGTGTTTCCCCGACCTTGAATTCGGCGCACCCGCTCGCAGGTCTCACGAGATTCAAGACGACGATGGGCGCCGACGTCGTGGAAACGCTGGGGGAGTGGGACTATCCCATCAATCCGCTGCTCGCCAAGGCGTTCAACCTTTATCTCGCCCGCCGCTGATCGTACTCGGTCGCCCTAGGGCCGGGACATGTCCTCCGGCACGAATTCGCCGTAGCCGAGGTCATGCAGCGCGCTGCGTAGTTGCTCGCCGGCGCTGTCGAGTGCATCGGGATCGGGTGAGCGTTCGGCAGCGGCAAGGTCGAAATCCGCGGGGGAGTTCGCCGGCCACACGTGTAGGTGGGCGTGGGGAACTTCGAAGCCCTGCACCATCAACCCCACGCGGTTCGGGTTGAACGCGTAACGGATTGCGTCCCCGATCAGCCGCGCGACGTCGAAGAGGTGTCCGTTGAGGTCCCGGTCGAGGTCGATCCAGTGGTCCACCTCCCGCCTCGGCACAACCAGGGTATGCCCGGGGGCGAGGGGTTCGATCGTGAGGAACGCGACACACGCCTCGTCCGACCAGATGAATCGGCCAGGTATCTCTCCCGCGATGATGCGGCTGAAAATGGTTGCCATACCCCGAATTCTAATAGTAGACGGCAATCTTTCCGCCCGGACCGTCAATCACCTGCACATCAGTGTCGAACACGCCGGTGAGCACGTGGTCCTGCATGATCTCCGTGGGAGAACCGAATTCGGCGATCTCGCCGTCCTTGACTGCGCAGATGTAATCGGAGTAACGCGCGGCGAAGTTGATGTCGTGCAGTACGACGACGATCGTGCGGCCCAGATCCATCGCCGCCTTCTGCAGGTGCTTCATCATCTGCACCGAGTGGCGCATGTCGAGGTTGTTCAGCGGTTCGTCGAGCAGGATGTATTCGGTGTCCTGGGCGAGGACCATCGCGACGTACGCGCGCTGACGTTGACCTCCGGAAAGCTCGTCCAGGTACCGGTTCTCCAGGTCGCCGAGCCCGAGGAAGTCGATCGCATCGGTAATGAACTTTTCGTCGTGCTGCGTGAGCCGCCCGCGGGAGTAGGGAAACCGGCCGAAGCCGACGAGTTGGCGAACGGTGAGGCGGGTGACGAAGTGGTTCTCCTGGCGAAGGATCGACATGATCTTGGCGAGGTCCTTGGAGTTCGTGCTCGCGATGTCATACCCAGCGACGGCGATCGTTCCCTCGTCGATGCCCAGGAGCCGGCCAATCATCGTGAGCAGGGTCGACTTCCCCGCCCCGTTGGGCCCGATCAGGGCGGTGAGCCCTCCCGATGGGATCTCCAGGTTCACCGGGCCGATCTTGACCTCGGTGGAGTAGCTCTTGGTGACTGATTCGAGCGTGATCATAGCCGTCCCTTGCGCAGAATGTAGATGAGGAAGAAGGTTCCGCCGACGATTTCGATGATGATTCCCACCGAGCCTTGCGCGTAGAAGATATTCTTCAGCACGAAGTGGGCGCTGGAAAGCGTGAGGAATCCGGTGAGCCAGGCGATAGGGAAGACGTACCGATGGTCGTGGGTGTCTGCGAGCTGGTAGGAAAGCATCGCGACGAGGAACCCGAAGAACGTCAGCGGGCCGACCAGCGAGGTTGAGACCGCCATGAGCACCGAGATCAACAGGAGCGCGAACATCGTTTGGCGCCGGTGGTTCACGCCGAGGTTGATCGCTGTTTCGCGTCCTAGGGCGAGCACGTTCAGGCGCCGCGCCCAGAGCCATAACGTCGCGCCCGCTGTGGCGGCGATCGGCACCGCGATCCACAAGTAGGTGGCATCCGCGTTCGCGATGCTACCGATCAGCCGGGCGGTGAGGATATCGAACTCGTTCGGCGTGAGCAGGCGTTGCATGAAGGTGGAAATGGCTCCGAGCCCGCCTCCGAGGATGATCCCCACGAGGAGCATCACGTGGATGTTGCCGTACCGACCGGATAACAACCATCCGTACAGGACCGCCGCGAATGCAACCATGAGAACGATCTGGGCGACGAATTGCCAGGTGCCCTGCAGCATCACCACGCCGGCGGCGCCGAAGAGGAACACGCTCCCGGTCTGCACCACCGTGTAGAGAGACTCGAACCCCATGATCGAGGGGGTGATGATCCGGTTGTTCGTGATTGTTTGAAAACTCACCGTCGCCAAGCTCTGGCAGAACGCGACGATGAGGATGATGAAGAGCTTCACCAGGCGCATCTTGGAAATGAGCCAGAACCCTTCCGAGCCCACCGGCATCGGGTTGTCCCACACGAGGGTCGCGACCGCGAAGAAGGCGCTGAGCGCGAACAACACCCCGAGGATGATCCAGTAGCGATACCAGGCACGGCTGTCCCGGAGCGCCCCTGCGTGGCGGGTAGCGGGCGGGCGCATCGGCTTGTAGATGGGACGCTGAAATCCCCCCGAGTCCGGATCCGCCAGGGGAGGGGTGGTCCGGCGGGCTTTAACAGGCGCATTACCTGGTAACACGTGAACGTCCTCGCTGTTGACGCAGGAGCAACGTGATGAACACGGCTGCGCCAACCACTGAAAGAATGAGGGAAACCGGCACCTCGAAAGGGCGGATGACGATCCGGCCGATGATGTCGCACACCGTGACGATCGCGATCCCCAGCAGGCACACCCAGGGCAGATTCGTTCGCAGGTTATCGCCCCGGAACATCGCGACGACGTTCGGCACGATGAGACCGAGGAACGGCAGGTTTCCCACGACGACCGTCACCACTCCCGTCGCGACGGCAATGAGCCCGGTGCCCAGGAGTACGACTTGGCGGAAGTTCAGCCCCACGTTCTTGGCAATGTCTTCGCCGAGGCCGGCGACCGTGAACCGGTCGGCAGCGACGAACACTCCGATCGCGACGACGAGCACGACCCACAGCGGCTCATACTGCCCCTTGAGTACGGTCGTGAACGAACCGGCGAACCAGATCCCCAGACTCTGCAACATGTTGGTCGAGAGCGCCAAGAACGTGGAGATCGCGCCGACGACCGCGCCGAGCATGATCCCGACGATCGGCACGATGACGGAGGAGCGTAACGTCACTCGCTGGAGGAACATGAAAAAAATCATCGTTCCGATGAATGCGGTGACGACCGCAACGGTCATCTTCACCAGCAGCGAGGAGTGGGGGAAGAGGATCATCGTGATGAGCAGCCCGAGCCCGGCCCATTCCGTCGTCCCCGTCGTCGTCGGTTCAACGAACCGGTTCTGCGTGAGCACCTGCATGACCAAGCCGCACATCGCCATCGAGGCGCCGGCGAGCACCAGCGCGATGGTGCGGGGCACGCGGGTGACGCCGAACATCTGCGCCCCGTCGTCGGCGTTGAAAATGTCGTACTCGCCCACGAACAGCGAGGCGACGACGAGCCCGAGGGTGACCACGGTTCCAATGATGAGAGTGATCGCGTTGCCACGAGCGCGGCGTGCCGGGGGAGGAGGACCGTCGCGCGTCTCGTCGATCGGAACCCGGGTTGATTCAGCCATAGCAGCACCATGGTGGGCCCGCGCCGAAACGCGGGCCCACCGGTTAGTTGTGTGTGTTTCCCATTGAAATTACTCGACTACTACTTGCTCTCTAACGCATCCGCGAAACTGTTGAAGAATTCGGTGTACGTCTGGATGCCTTCGTCAAGATAAGTGTACTGCGGCATGTAAACGATCTGCTCCGCGGTCACCGCGTTGACGTTCTGCAGCGCCGGGGATTCCGCGATCAACTCGTTCGCAGGTGTGTATTCCTCACCGTTGTTCTCCCCGAGAGCGGCGTCCCGGTCCATCACCAGCACCCAGTCGGGGTTGGAATCGGCGATCGCCTCGACCGAGATGTCATCACCCTGGTGATCGGTGGAGGACTGGTCGACGTCAAGCGCCGGGGTGAGGTCGAGCACGTCGAAGATTGGGCCGAGCGCGCGGCCCGAACCGGGGGCCGAGTAGTTGATCGAGCCGCCGGAGGTGATCACTCCCATGACGGTCTCGGAGGAGTCGTAGGCTGCCTTGGCCCGCTCGATGGAGTCCTCGAAATCAGAAACGAGTTGCGCGGCTTCGTCCTCGTGGCCGAATACCTCGCCGAGGACCTCCGTCTGGCGGATGAGCTCGTCGGCGTAGTCCTCGCCGTCGCGCGGGTCGAGTTCGAGGATGACCGCCTCGGGCGCGAGCTTCTCGAAGTCTTCCTTGTACTGGGCGAAGCGCTGCCCGTTGACGATGAGGTCGGGCTGGGCCGCCACGACCGCTTCGAGGTCGGGTTCGCGGTGCGAGCCGAGGTCGGCGATCGAGGAGTCGTCGACGTAGGAGAGCCCCGGGGGCATGAGGGAGACGGCCGCGGCCGAAAGTTCCACGCCCCAGTCGTCCAGGGTGCGGAAGGTGCGGTTGTCGGTGGCGACGACGCTTTCAAGGGGCAGAGTAAGGGTGTGTGTGCCGAAGTTATCCTCGACCTCGATCGTCTCCGATCCTTCCGTCCCCGGTTCGGCCCCGGCCTCCGCCGGTGAGTCCTCCGCCCCACCCGTGGTGCTGCCACAGGCGCTGAGGAGCATTGCCGTGCCGACGCCGAACGCGGTCGCCGTCACCCACATCTTGTCCCGAAGGCCACCGTTTTTCCTAAGTGATTGACGCACTTGGTCTCCTTGAAGATTTATACAAGCCCCGGCCCATTCGCTCGGGGTCGGTGCCGTCGTGAAGTACGACTCTCACCGAGAGTTAGGTTAGGCGATCCTTACTTAATTAAGCAAGTCGAAGCTTCTATAAATCTAGGCGTCGAGTTCGAGAGCCTCTTGAAGGAGGTGGACGAGAGCGTCGACCTGCACCGTGGAAGTGTCAACGATGTCCGCGTCGGAGCCGTCCAAAGCGCGCGCGGCGAGGCCTTCCTTGGAGTCGATGAGTTCGGCGATCTTCGTGTCGATCGTGTGGGCAGCGAGGATCCGCCATGCGGTGACGGGCTGTTCCTGACCGATTCGGTGCACCCGGTCGATCGCCTGGGCCTGCTCCGCCGCGGTCCACGAGAGCTCCGCGAGCACGACGTTCGAGGCGGCGTGGAGGTTGAGGCCGACCCCCGCAGCGGTGAGGGAACACACAGCGACGGACACGTCGGGGTCGCCGGTGAACGCGTCGATCGCGTTTTGGCGTGCGGTGGCCGATTGCTCTCCGCGGATCGAGACGCTCTTGAGCCCGGCGTCAGCGAAGTGAGTCTCGGCGGTGTCCATCACGTCGATGTGTTTGGCGAAGAACACGACCTTGCCGACGGAGCGGACCAGTTGCACGGTGTAATCCGCGGCGAGTGTCGCCTTGGCCTGCCCGATCTTGCGGACCATCGTGAACACGTTCTCGCCCGACTTGGTGTTCTTCGAGGATTCCAACTCGCGCTGGGCAACGATCCGCATGAGCTCAAGATCACTGTCGGTATCAACGCTGCGGCCTTGGTGTTCCATGAGCGCACGGTATTTCTGAGCGAGCCGGCGGCCAAGTTCACTTTCTGCTTCGCGGATCGAACGGCCGAGTTCGTCGTCCAGCTCCACGGGCATGTCGGCCACGCGCCGGGCCGGGAGGTCTTTCGCGACGTCGGTCTTGAGCCGGCGCACGATCCCCAGGTCGATCACAGCCCGCCGGGCGGCGGGATAGAACTTCCGATCCGCCGGCGTCACACCGATCTCCTCGAGCTTCTCCCGCAGTTCCCAGCGGGGCCCGTCCTCGTCAATCCAGCCGAGGAACCGCCAGATCGCGTGGAAATCCTCCACCTCGTTGATGAGCGGGGTGCCGGTGAGCGCGATGAGCAGCGGATCGGCCACCTCGCTTCGGATCTGCTCGGCGAGGGTGAGCACGTTCTGAGATCGCTGGGAGGTGAGGTTCTTGATGAAATGCGCCTCGTCAACAACCATTCCCTTGAACCCGAAATCGCTCATCCAACCCAGGTGGCGATCGAGGATCTCGTAGTTGATGACGAAGACGTCGGCGAAGGCGTCCATGTCGTCGCCGTCGCCGTGGATGACCGTGACAGTGCGACCCGGCGTCCACAGCTCGACCTCCCGGGACCAGTTGATCTTCACCACGTTCGGGACCACGACGAGGAGTGGGTAGGCCTGCGCGATGGAGGCGGCTACGACCGACTGCGCGGTCTTGCCCAGCCCGGGTTCATCGGCGAGGAGGAACTGCCGGTGCCCGGCCTTGACTGACTCCAAGAAGCGCACTTGGTGGCGCATGAGTTCGCGGTCCTGTGGGGAGTACTGGTCGATCGGCGGGAAGGGCGGGAGGGGCATCGTCGCGCTGCCGCCGCCGGCGCCCTCTTCGAACGCGCGATAGAGCGGATCGAGCAGTTCCCACCCCGCGAGCGGGCCGCTACCGTTGTCGGAGTTGTGGGTGAATACCGGAGCCTGGAAGGCGACCTCTCGAAGCCGCTGAGTGACGCTTGCGGGGACGACCTGCTTCTCCGCGATCGAGGCGGATATCACCCGCTTGGGCAGCACGTCCTTGATGCGCCTTTGCTCCTCGGTGAGTTCGATCCCCACCGATTCCAACCATTCATTGCGCATCTCTTGGGCAGCGCGGCTGGGCTCGGCCTCGGGGTCGAGGAGATTCAAGACCGACGTATCGCGGGTGGCGGTGCGAGCGAGGATCGTCGCGATCCCATCGAGGCGTTTGAGCAGCTCGCTCCGGGCGCCGCCGGAGAGGGATTCGTCAGCGCGGATCCGGGATCGTTCGTCGCGTACCAACATCGCGATGACTTGGAAACGCGTACGGTTGGTGGGTCCGAGCTTGCCGCGAGACGCGCGTGCTTCCACCTCGCGCACACGGCGTGCGAGGAGTGGGATGAGGGGCGCTGCATCCGTGCGTCGACGGGAGGATACAGTCGTAGAGCCGTTTTTCGGCACCGAGACTCCTGAAACCAAAGGCGTGCCACTGAGGCGTGAACTATCCACATTGCGTGGTGGCCTGCGGCGAGAACGTAGAAGAATAGCTCGCATGCATCCTCGGCCAGGGATACCCGAGC
>JAJYRV010000089.1 GCA_021793935.1 Actinomycetes bacterium
TCTCATGGGTGGGAAGAAGATCCTCTCGAGTGAAACCGGGGCAGTTTTCGGTCAGGGATACAACTCCACGTGGACCGGCTCGTCGCACCACGACATGCTCCACATCATCGGCGCGACCTTCGCCGGGGGCGTGAATCAAACCGTCATGCACGGGTACCCCTACCGCACCGCGCCCGGGGCGAAATGGCCCGGGTTTGCGCCCTTCAGCCCGTACTACGATGACTCCATCGGCTACTCCGAGGCCTGGGGTGCGCGGACCCCGAGCTGGAAGCACATCAACGATGTGTCGGGCTTCCTCTCCCGGAACCAGGCGGTGCTCCAACGCGGCCGCCCGGAATACGATGTCGCGTTCCTGAGGCAAAAGGGATGGACGCACACGGGGATCGGAGCGCCCTGGGCGACCCGTGAGGGGATCCCCACCGGCTGGACCCACGGGTTCCTCGCTCCCTCCTCACTGAAACAGGAACGGGCGATCGTCAAGAACGGCCGCTTCGCGCCCGAGGCGGGAAACTATAAAGCGATCATCGTGGACATCGATCGCTTCCGGGGACGGGAGGCAACCCTCGACCCGGACACGGCGGCGAAGCTCGTGGAGTACGCGAAGGCCGGTCTGCCGATCGTCCTTCACGGGGATTGGTCGAACCCGGAATCGACCGGTCTGCGCGATGAGGAAACAGATGCCGCAGTAGCCGACCTCGTCCAGGAGTTGAAGGGCTTCGACAACGTGAAACCCGCCCTGGAGGATGACGACATTCCCGTCGCGCTGGCCAACCTCGGGATCCGACCAGCGGTCTCCTACCCGCACTCGAACCTCAAGCACGTCCGCCGGATCGAGGGGAACGAAGAATTCCTCTACTTCGTGAACGTGCGCCACGGTGAGAAGGACGTGCTCGAACTCATCAACGACGACGTCACGATAACCACCCTCTCCGACTCGTCCGTTCCCTATGAACTCAACGCATGGACGGGCGAGGTGCGCCCGATTGCCCGGTTCACCCGGGAGGGCAAGAACGTCCGCCTGCGCGTGCGGCTCAACCCGGCGCAGTCGACGATCATCGTCTTCGCCCCGCGCGACTGGGAAGGCGGGCAGTTCCCCTCCACCCACGTCGTCGCAACCGGCGCCGAACGAGTGGCCTTCGATGACGGGAAGCTGTACGTCGAAACATTCACCAGCGGCGGGGTCGAAGCAACCCTCGCCGACGGCCGAGTGAGGACGGCGCACATCCCCTCGCTGCCCGAGGCTCAGGAGTTGACCAACTGGAAGCTCTCGGTTGAGGACTGGCGTCCGGGTGATAGCGACACCGAAACTGACGTGAGCTACTCCGAGCACACGCTGGATTCGCTGGTCCCGTGGACAGAGATCGACGGACTTGAGGACGTCTCCGGCATCGGCGACTACTCCACCGTGTTCGAACTCGACCACGACTGGGCCCCCGGACTCAACACCATTCTGTTGCGCCTCGGCCAGGTGAGCGACACGTTCCAGGTCTGGGTGAACAGCCAGCGGGTAGTGGGGGTGGACATGCTCTCCGACGAGATCGACATCAGCGACTATGTGCGGCCTGGGCGAAACACGCTCCGGGTTGAAGTGACGACGACGCTTCTCAACCGGCTCCGGCAATCGAACCCGGACGTGTACGAGAAGGCGAACCGTGCGGAATACGGACTGCTCGGCCCCGTGCAGGTCGTCCCCGTCGGCCGCGCCCGGATCGCCTGACCCATCCCCGCAAGTACCAAGGTAATGAGCTATCGAATGAACACATCATTGAAGGCGACCCCGAGTCGCGCACCAAAACACATCCGCGCGCTCGCGCTTTCCGCCACCGTCGGCCTCGCGATGGCGGGTGCATCTCTGCCCGCAGCTGCGGCCCCGACCGCCGATATTGGCGGGACCCTCCTCGAGGGGGAGGAACCGATCGCTAACGCCCTCGTCACCGCCTATACCCTCGACGGAGAATCCCCCGAATTCGAGGCGGAAGCCCGCACGGATGAGGCGGGGCAGTGGGAACTGCGCAACCTCCCGGACGGCGATTACACGCTGGAGTTCTCCACTGATCACTCCTCTGCGCAGTACGCGCTCGGGGAAACTCTCTCAGGGGCCACGGATCTCGCCGACGAACCCACGGGATTCGTCATCGACGACGGCGAGGCGTCAGAGGCTCCGTTCGAGGAAGTCACGCTCACTCGTCTGGGCGGAGCGATTGAAATGCAGATCGTCGACGAGGAGGGCGAGCCCTTCATCGACCTCGATGACGCCGCTAGTGAGCTCCGCGGCTTGAGCTCCGAAGGTGAGGAATGGAACTCTCGCACGTTCTGGGCGGACGAGGACGGGCGCATCACCGTTCCCCGGATTCCGCTCGGGGGTTACGTCCCCTGGATCGGCGTCGAAGGTGAGGAACTCGCCCCCACCGCCACCGGCGTCGTCGTCGAAGCAGAAACGACGACCGTCGTCGGGGCCTTCGAGGTGGCAGAACGCGCGGAGTCGGAGTTCGAGGTCTCCGGCGAATTCGCGATCGATGGGGAGGGGACTGTTGGCGAGACCCTCACGGTTCAATGGCCGAGCACCACCCCCGACCCGGGTTCGACGCAGGTCACGTGGGCCCGCGCGGGCGAAGTTCTCGCCAGCGACGAGGGGGAATATCTCGCGACGGAGGATGACGTTGACGGCGGCCTCGACGCCTGGGGATTCATCTTCGCCGATGGTTATGCGCCCCTCATCGCGACAGACTCCACCGAAATCGCTCCTGGTTCGGACGATGGCGGCGGTGGCTCCGGCGAGGATGGATCCGGTGAAGACGGACCGGACGGTGGCGGTGGCGACGGCGACCCTGACGGCGCCGGAGACGGAGATTCGGATTCGGGCGACGACCTGCCGCTTACCGGTGTGAGCATCGCGCTCCTCGTTGCCGCGATGATCGGACTGCTTGTGGTCGGCGGATTCGCCTATCGGGCGTCACGCACCCGCTAACGGCTCGCGCTCAAGGCGGCTCGGACTCTCCGGGCCGCCTTCGCCGTGCCCGCGCTAGTTCCGGCGGGCCTTGTTGCATCGCCCGTGATGCAGTTATGATGCAGGCATGCGCACCACTGTGAACCTGCCTCCTCGAGTGCATGAACGCGCGATGAGGATGGCGAAAGAGCGAGGGGTCTCGATGTCTGCCGTAATCGCAGATCTCACCGTCCGAGGCCTCGCGCAGATTGACGAGCCGGTGCAGCTCGAGACCGAACCTTCAACCGGACTCCCGTACCTATCGCTCGGAAGGCGCATCACGTCAGCGGAAGTTGACCAACTGGTCGATGAAGACGGGTAGGCGATGACCTATCTCCTCGACGCGAACGTTGCCATCGCCCTCGTCGTCAAAGAGCATGAGCATCACGGGGCGGCGTCATCGTGGTTCACAGGTGTCGACCGGGTCGCGCTCTGTCCGATCGTTGAAGGTGCGCTGATGCGATTTCTCATCCGTATCGGGGAGAGCGCCGAGACGGCGTTCCTTCTTCTGCAAACCCTCCGGGACCACGCGCGCATGACGTTCTTCCCGGACTCGATTTCATACGAGGACGTCCGCTTCGCCGACATCCTCGGCTACCGACAGCTCACCGACGTCTATCTCGCAGAACTCGCGCGTAGGAACGGCGGTCTGCTCGCTACGTTCGATCGCGGATTGCACGCGCTGCGGCCCGAGTCCACCCACCTGCTCATCCCCGCGGGGTGAGCCGCTCCAGCTGCGTCACGTGCGCTGGGGTGAGCTCCCGGACGCTGGTCACTTGAAGGAGTTTCATCGTCCGCTCGATCTCCTCGGCGAGGATCGCAATAGCACGGTCGACACCCTCTCGTCCTCCGGCCATGAGCCCATAGAGGTAGGCCCGGCCGATGAGCGTGAAGTCCGCGCCCAGGGCGAGTGAGGCCACGATGTCGGCGCCGTCCATGATCCCGGTGTCGAGGATGATCTCGACGTCGCTGCCCACCTCGCGGGCAACCTCGGGCAGGAGGTGGAAGGGCACGGGGGCGCGGTCGAGTTGGCGGCCGCCGTGGTTGGAGAGGACGATCCCGTCCACACCGAGGTCGGTGAGTTTCTTCGCATCCTGTAGGGTCTGCACGCCTTTGATGGCGATCTTTCCCGGCCACAGTTCCCGGATCTCCTTGAGATCGTCGTAGTTGATCGTCGGGTCCATCGCGGCGTCGAGGAGTTCGCCGACGGTCCCGCCGGTGCTCGAGAGCGACGCGAACTCGAGTTTCGGCGTGGTGAGGAAGTCGAACCACCACCACGGGCGGGGGATCGCGTTCGCGACCGTCCGCAACGAGATCTGCGGCGGGATGGAGAAGCCGTTGCGGGCGTCGCGCAAGCGCGCCCCGGCCACCGGGGTGTCGACGGTGAAGAACAGAGTGTCGAAGCCGGCCGCGGCCGCGCGTTCCACGAGCCCGTAGGAGATCTCGCGCTGGCGCATCACGTACAGCTGGAACCAATTCCGCCCGGCGGGGTTGGCTGCCTTCACACCTTCGATCGAGGTGGTGCCGAGCGTGGATAAGGTGAACGGGATACCGGCGGCGCCCGCAGCCCCGGCACCCGCGAACTCGCCCTCGGTCTGCATGAGGCGCGTGAATCCCGTGGGTGCGATACCGAACGGAAGGGCGCTCTTTCCCCCAAGGACCGCCGTCGAGGTGTCCACCTGGGAGACGTCGTTGAGGATCGCCGGGTGGAAGGTGACGTCCTGGAAGGCTTGGCGGGCGCGGTTCAGCGACAATTCGCCCTCGGCGGCGCCATCGGTGTAGTCGAACGCAGCGGCCGGGGTACGCCGCTTCGCGATCCGGCGCAGATCGTGAATGGTCAGGGCGCCATCCAGCCTGCGCTTCTTGCCGTTCCACTCGGGCTTCTTGAACTTCAGCAGTTCGAAGATCTCGGCGGGTTTGGGAAGTTGCCGTTGTACCACTGTGGCCTCGCTAGGTCGGGTCGGGAAAAGTGTGGGCACCGATCAGTGGTCCGATCGGTGCCCACGGCGTCGGCGTGAGCGCCGTTTTAGCGGCGGATCACGTCATCGCTGAGCGTTTGGAGCGGCTCGGCGCCGTCTGCACCGATGACGTAGCCGCTCTCGTACCGCAGCCCGCCCCAGGGGGCGAAGAACAGCGGGATGTCGATGGAGAACACCATGTTCTCCACCAGCGGCTCGGTGTAGGTGGAGGCGAGTGAGGGGGGCTCGAACTCCGATACGCCGATGCTGTGGGCACCGGTGTACACGAAGTTCTCCGCGAGCCCGTGCTCGCCGGCGACGGCGCGGGCCGCCGCGTCGACCTCGTTGCCCGCCACGCCCGGGCGCAGCTGCTCCCGGCCGGCCTTCTGGGCCTTGATCGCGGCAGCGACAGCGTTCTCGACGTCCTCGGAAACCTCGCCCATGATGATCGGCCGGGCGATCGCGGCATGGTAACCCTCGTACCGCGGGGCGAAGGTGAGGGTGACGAGTTCGTTGCCCTCGAGCGCCTTGTGGGTCGTGCGCGCGATGATCGGGCGGGTGAGCCGCGCTCCGGAGGCGACCATCGTGTCGATGCCCATGCCTTCAGAACCGAGCGAGCGCATCACCTGCTCCGCCTCGGCAGCGACCTCACGTTCGGTCTTGCCGACCTCGAGCGCCGCGACGGCCGCCTCGATCCCCTTCTCGGCGATGTAGTACGCGTAGCGGATGACCTCGATCTCCGCGGCGGATTTCACCTTGCGCAGATCCACGAACAGATCATCGGCGGAGGCGAATTCGTCCACGGAGAACACCTGCTGCAGCTGGTGGTACACCGTGTAGGGGATCCGGTTGATCCCCGCGATCGCAACCTTGGTGCCGGTGAGGTCCTGCTTGCCGAGCACCTCGACGAGCTGGGAGCCGAGGGAGTGGGAGGTGGAGAACGGGAACTCGTGGGCCTCGTACACGAACGCGTCCACGACCTTGACGTTCTGGCATTCGGAGGAGGTGTACACGTACTCCTCGGACTCCACGCCGGTGAAGATCCAGGGTTCGCCTTCGGCGGGGATGATCGTCAGCGCGGGTTCGAAGTGGGGTTGGTAGTTGAAGAGCCAGCGAGTGTACTCCTGGCCAAAAACGGCGCCATCGTCGGAATAGCAGACGATAAGGTCGTAGCCCGCCTCTTTCATGGCGGATTGGACAGCCTGTTGGCGGGTTCGGAACTCCTGAGTTGGAATAACCGGTTTCGTCAACGGATTCCCTTTCTTTGTGATGGGTGACTAACGCGAGTTGGTTAGTACGTTCGCGGTTGGTATCGCGCAGGTTCGAATGAGTCGGCGACGACTTGGCGTAGGTCCTTGAGATCTGGGCCGATCCATCGGTGGTGGCGTGCTTGTACGAGGAGGTTGCCGATCGCGGTTGCTTCGATGGGGCCGGCGAGCACGGGCAGGCCGCTGATGTCGGCGGTGCGTTGGCACAGTAGTTCGTTGAGGGCGCCTCCGCCGACGATGTGGATGACCTCGGGGTGGATCCCGGAGAGCTCTGCGGCGGTGCGCACGGCGCCGGCGAACGCGTGGGCGAGGCTCTCGATGATGGAGCGGACCACCTCTACTGGGGTGGTGGGGGCGGGTAGGCCCCGCTGGTTGAGCCAGGTTTGGATCCGGGTGGGCATGTCGCCGGGTGGGAGGAACACGGGGTCGTTGGCGTCGAAGACCCATCGGTGCTCGGGTGGGGTGAGCGCCCCGGCTTGGTTGAGGAGATCGGTGAGCTGCCACTGCTTATCGGCTGGTAGGGACTGGTTCCACGTGCGCAGTGATTCGCTCAGGAGCCACAGTCCCATGACGTTGTGCAGGAACCGGTTGCGCCGGTCCACCCCGCCTTCGTTGGTGAAGTTCGCTTCCCGGGCGGCGTCGGTGGTGATCGGGGCGGGGGTTTCTACTCCTACCAGGCCCCAGGTGCCGCAGGAGATGTAGGCGGCCTTGTCGGGGTTCATCGGTATGGCGGCGATGGCGGAGGCGGTGTCGTGGGAGCCGACGGCGAGGACGGGCAGTCCTGCCGCGGTGGGGAGTTCGGGGTGGTTGATGGTGCCGATCACTTCGCCGGGGTCGATGAGTTCGGCGAACAGGTGGGTGGGGATCGACAGGTGTTCCATGAGGTCGGTGTCCCATTCCCCGCCGGTTCCCAGCAGCCCGGTGGTGGAGGCGTTGGTGCGTTCGGTGCGCACCGCGCCGGTGAGCAGGTGGGCAACGAGGTCGGGGATGAGCAGCAGGTGCTCGGCCTGGGTCAGGTCGGGTTCGACGGCGAGTTGGTACACGGTGTTGAAGGGGAGGAACTGCAACCCGTTGCGGCGGTAGAGCTCCTTGAAGGGCACAACCTGGTGGGTGTTCTTCACTCCCGCCTGGGTGCGCTCATCGCGGTAGTGGAAGGGCAGTGAATGTTCCCCGCCGACCAGCAGGGAGTAGTCCACCGCCCAGGAGTCGATGCCAAGGGAGGCGGGTTGGTGGGTGTGCACCGCTTGTTGGATCCCGGCGGTGATGTGGCCCCAGAGGGCGGGGAAGTCCCAGTG
>JAJYRV010000090.1 GCA_021793935.1 Actinomycetes bacterium
ACGTAGGTGTTCTCCGTGAGGTATTCCTGCACCTTTTGAGAGTTCTCTCGTCTCGCCTCGCCGTCGGCCTCGGAGGCGACCGCCTCGAGGAGTTCTTCGAGTTCCGGATCGGTGATCTCGCCGGTGACCGGATCCCGGTTGAGAAGCACGTTGCGGTTCTCGGAGTAGTACTGGCTCTTAATCACGTCCAGATCCGTGCGCCCGACCATCGAGTGGAAAATCTGCACCCGGTTCGGATCCTTGATCGCCTCCGCGAACGTGCCGGCGTCGGCTCGGAGCACCTCGAGGTCAATTCCGACCTCACGCAATTGTTGGGCGAGCAGCGTGACGACGTCGAAGGAACGCGGCTGGGGTGCGGCTTCGTTGACGACGAGGGTGAGCCGTTCGCCGTCCTTCTCCCGGATCCCATCCGCCCCTTCTTCCCAGCCCGCCTCGTCAAGCAGGTCGCGAGCCTTCTCCAGGTCGTGCTCATAGCTTTGAGAGGTGTCGAGGTAGCCGAGCGCACTCGAGGAGAGCACTCCGGTGGCCAGCGGGTAGCTATCGGTGAAAATCGTATCGACCACCTCTTCCCGGTCGACCGCGGCGCTGATCGCTTGCCGTACACGTTCATCCGAGAGGATGTCGGAGCCGATCCGGTAGTTGAGTGAGTTGTTCACCCCGCGGGTCGGGGCGGCAACGATCTCCGCCCCGGCATCGAGGACCCGTTGTTCGTCCTTCGCACCGATCTGGCGGGCGATGTGGCCCTGGCCGGAGGTGAGAGCTCCGATCCGCACCGAGTCCTCCGGGAGCACCTGGATCTGGATCTCGTCGATCTCGGCGCGGCCCTGGTGAGGGTGGGAGGCTGGGGCCCAGTCGTAATCCTCCCGGGCGGTGAGGGTGAGGGAGGTCCCGATGTCCTCGCTGTCGATGACGAACGGCCCCGTGCCGATGACGTTGACCGCGTTTCCCGGCCCGAAATCTTCGTGGGCGAACTCGATCGTCTCCGGGGAAAGGATCGCGGAGTTGATCGTCGAAGTGGCCTGCAGGAAGCCGGGTGAGGGGTCGGTGAAGCGGAACTTCACCGTGTGCTCATCGACCACTTCCGAAGATTCGTAGTTGTTCACCGCCTCAGAGACGATGAGCGCGCGGCCCGAGTCGCCTTGCCCGTAGAGGTCGAAGTTCGCCGCCACCACCTCCGCGGTGAGCGGTGTGCCGTCGGAGAAGGTCACCCCGTCGCGGAGAGTGAAGGTGTATTCGGTCGCGTCGTCATTCACTTCCCACTCCGTGGCGAGCCACGGTTCGAAGTCGAGGGTCTCCGGGTCCTGGTAGACGAGCCGGTCTCCGATGTTGTTGATGATCCCCCCGTTTTGGTACGTGCCCCCTTCTGGCGGGTACAGCGTGGTGTGAGCGGCGAATTCGAGGTACGTGAGGGTTCCGCCCTCCCCCTGTTCGGATTCGGAGGCCGCGGAGGAGCTACACGCGGCCATCATCGCGGCAGCAGCAAGCGCGGCAGTTGCCTGAACGATTCGGCGGGGCGTGATCCTCATGGGGACTCCTTCGTGGTGTTACTGATGCCCTATGAGAATCACCGCTGGCCCCCGGCCGATCCAAAGGCCGCTCCGGGCGTCTCGGATGGCGGCGAGCGTCTCACCACCCGAGACGCCCTTCGGGGCGCTTGCGGCCCCTCACCCACTGGGGCAGGAGGGAGGGCGAGCTAGCAGACGACGCCGCGCACCGCCGTCGTCAATCCTTCGCCCACCCGCCACCGACGAGGAGGTTCTGGCCCGTGACCGCCCGCGCCCATGGGGAGGGGAAGACGAGGACGGCGGGTGTGACCCCACGCACAGGTGAGGGCAGGAGCGGCCCGGTGCGAGCGTCTATAGTGAGCCGCAACGCGGGGTGCCGCTACGGCGGCTGAGAGATGAGACCCGTTGAACCTGATCTAGTTCGCACTAGCGAAGGGACGTTATGTCTTCACGCACCACTGCACGTATTCACCCGCCCGCCGCGTTGACGATCGCGGGATCCGACCCCTCCGGCGGGGCGGGGATCCAGGGCGACCTGAAAACGTTCACCGCCCTCGGCGCCTATGGCACGGCGGTGATGACGGCGCTGACCGCTCAGGCGACGACCGGGGTGACCGGGGTGCATGAGGTACCTGCGGATTTCGTGGCCGAGCAGATCCACACGCTCCTGGCCGATGTCCGCGTCGACGCGATCAAAATCGGCATGCTCGCCACCGCGGAGATCATCGGCGCCGTTGCCAGTGCACTCGCGCCCCACCCCGAGATTCCGGTCGTGCTCGATCCGGTGATGGTCTCCACTTCCGGGTCGCGCCTGCTCGACGACGACGCCACCGCCGCGCTTCGCGATTTCCTGCCCCGGGTCTCACTCGTGACGCCGAACATCCCCGAAGCCGCGGCGCTCACCGGCGCTTCACCCGCCACGGACCTGACGGGTATGCGCACCCAGGCGGAGCAGTTGCAGCAGTTCGGCGCGGCGCGGGTGCTCATCACCGGTGGGCATCTGAAGCAGGCGAACGCCGAAGACCTGTGGCGGGAGAGCGAGGGCGAGCACCTGCTCGTCTCGCCGTGGGTGGACTCGAGGAACACTCACGGCACCGGGTGCGCCCTTTCCTCCGCGATCGCCGCCCTCGCCCCGCGCGCCCCATCCCTCCTCGACGCAGCGCGGGAGGCGAAGGAGTGGCTGCACGGCGCGGTGCGCCGCGCCGGCGAGTTGCGGATCGGGCGCGGGCCTGGCCCCGTTCACCACTGTCACCGCCTGTGGTGAATGCTCAGGCGAAGGCGTCGATGACGCCTCGCACCACCCCGGCCGGATCCGGGGCGGCCATCACCGCCCGCACGACGGCTACTCCCGCGACCCCCGCAGCGGCGAGCGCGGGGGCATCCGCGGCGCCGATGTCTCCGATGGCGACGATCGGCAGGTCCGTCGCAGCAACAAGCGTGCGGTAGCCCTCGACTCCCAGGGGCGGGCGCCCGGAGTCCTTCGTCGGCGTGAGCCGGAAGGGGCCAGCGCCGATGTAGTCCAGCAGGTGACGGCGGTCGTGGGCCGCGCGCACGAGGTCGAGCGTCCCGGTGGTCAGGCCGACGATTGCCTCCGGGCCGAGCAGAGCGCGGGCGGCTTCGATCGGGAGGTCGTCCTGGCCGAGGTGCACCCCGTGCACGTACGCGCCGCGCTCGCGGGCGACGAGGGCCACGTCGACCCGGTCGTTCACCACGACCTTCGTGTCCGGGTTCGCGCCGCGGACCCGCTCGGCGACGGCGCAGGTGAGGTCCAGCAGTTCCCGCGTGGAGGCATCCTTGGCGCGCACCTGCACCATTCCGGCCCCGGCCCGGGCTGCCCTGGCGGCGGTTTCCACCGTGTGCACACCCGTGCCGGAGGTCACGAGATAACAGCGCAGATCAAGATTCATCTTTCACCTCGTCGATCGCATCGAGCAGGGCGATCCGGAAGGTTCCCGGTCGCCGCGTCACTTTCCCGGCTCGCTGCCCCGCAGCGCCCAGCCAGGTCGCCGCGGCGTGAGCCGCCGTGTAGGGATCTTCCTCGACCGCCGCGCAGGCCGCCGCGAGCGCCGTGTGGAGGCATCCTGTGCCGGTGACCCTGCTCATGAGCACATCCCCCAAGCCCACTTCGCCGGCCCGGTCGGCATCGAGGATGAGGTCGACGGCGCCCGTCACCGTGACCGCTCCCCCAGTCCGGGTTGCCAATCTTTCGGCCGCCCCGCGAGCCTCGGCTGGAACCGAGGTGCTATCGGCTCCCTTGCCGCGGTGGTTCTCGCCAGCGAGCGCACGGGCCTCCGAGGCATTCGCGCAGATGATCGCCGGCGTGAATGCGAGCAGACGTTGGGCGAGTGGGGTGCGCACCGGCGCTTTGCCGATCGCGGTGGGGTCGAGCACCCAGGCCGTCCCCGCGGAGGTGGCTGCCTCGATGGTGGCGGGAATGGCGGCCGCGGCGTCAGTGCTCAGGGTTCCGAGATTGATCACGAGCGCATCCGCCTCGGTCGTGAGGTGGGGCGCCTCAGTGAGGGTCTCGGTCATGAGCGGGCGCGCCCCGCCGGCCAGCAACCCATCGGCGACGAGGCCCATCGATACCGCTGCGGTGATGCAGTGGACCACGGGTTGGCGCTCGCGCACCCGCGCGATCACCGCGCGGGCGGACTTCCCGAGCCGGGCATCATCAGCGGGCATCGGCGGCCTCCTGTTGACGGTCTCCAACGACGGCCCACGCGACGTCGTCGATATCCCGGTCGATATCGGCGGGCGTGAAGCGCGGGCCGCGCATCGCGCCGAGGATGACGAGCGCCCCGCCGGCCACGATGAGGAACATGACTGAACCTTGCCGGCCCAGCACTTTCTCTATCCACGGCAGGTAGAAGGGGTAGAGGGCGGGCAGCACGAGCGAGAAACTGTATCCCATCCCGTACCCGGTCGAGCGCACTTCGGTGGGGAATCGTTCGGAGAGATAGGCGGCGATCGGGCCGTAGGCGCTCACGGTGATCACTTGGAGCATGGAGGCGAGCACGAGCGCCCGGGCGAACTCGCCGGAGGTGACCGCCGCCCACCAGAGGAAGGGCCCGGCGAGGGCTGCGGCCCCGCCCCAACCCACGAGCAGGGCCCGCCGTCCGGTAATCGTCGACAGGTGCCCGGCCAGGGTCATGACGAGCGCTTGGGCGATCGAGGCGGCACCAATGATGACGGAGACGTCCGTCGCGCCGAGCGGGGTGTCGGTTCCGAGGCGTTCGGTCAGGAGGAGCACGGTGGAGTCGGTGAGCAGCCACAGCCCGCTCATGAGGATGAAGACCTGCCAGAACGCGCTCGTCCACCGCCCGAGCACCCTGCCCTGGGTGGGCGCCGCCTTGCGCGGGCGATGGAACACCGGCGCATCGGTGACGTGGCGCGTGTAGTAGATGAACATTCCCGCCGATGCCGCAGCCCCCGCGACGAACAGGGCCCGCCAGCCCCATTCGGCGTAGCGGTCGGGGCCGAGGATCGCCAGCAGCGTGGCGACCGCGAAGGCGATACTCGCCTGCGCCCACGGCGCCATCGAGAGCACGAATCCGCTCATCAATCCCCGCCGCCGGGCCGGGGACCATTCCATCGTCAGGGGCACCGCCGCGGAATACTCCCCGGCGACGAACACTCCCCCGACGAACCGGAAGATCAGAATCAGGGCGATCGTGCCCGCCCCGAGCACTTCATGTGTGGGGATGGCGGCGATCGCGAGTGCACAGACGGCGGTGCCGGCGATCGCGATCCGGGTGGTTTTCGTGCGGCCGATGCGGTCGGCGATCCGACCGAAGACGATTCCGCCCACGGGCCGGCCAAACAGCATCGCCACGACGATGAGGGCTCCCGTCGAGGCGGTCGCCGTCGGCCCGGCGAGCACTCCCATCGCTGGGGCGAGCGCGGTGAGAGGGAGGAACACGTGGATGTTATCGATCCAGTTCCCCACCACGCCGGCGCGCAGGGCGGAGCGGCCTTCCCGCGGGAGACCCGGCAGCGACAGCGGCGTCATTCCCCCGCCTCCCTTGGCTGCTCAGCGTCAGCACCGGTGGGCGAGAGTCGGGTCGAGATCGGGCAAAGATACGAAAGTGCCACAGCGGGACATCCCTTCGCTAGTGCGAACTAGATCAGGTTCCACGGGTCTGTTCTCAGCACCTGGGGTGCACCCCGTGTCCACGGCTCATCCTAGGGAGCCCGCCGTTTCTGTCAATCACCTGCCAGATCGGCGCAGCCGCTCGAACCAGCCGCGGTCGGCCGCTGCATTTCACGCAGATCCCCCGCGGAGTCGAGATCGCGGCGATCGGCAAGGGCCCGCGGCAAAACCCGCTTCCGGCGGCGCGGAGAACCCGGAGGTGAGCGCCCGCGAGAATGAGCAGCACCAGCGGACCCTCACGAGGAACATCACGGTGACCAACGACACACCGGCTTTATCCTGGGCTGACAACACGCTCGCAACAACCTAGACTGATTGAATTATAAACTACTTAGGAGTTGAGGATGGGAAACGAAGCAACCTACGTCGAACCCGGCAAGGAATTCACCCGGGATATGAACTACATTCCTGATCGCATCACCTCCCGCGAGGGTCGCTCTGCTGATCCGCTCGATCCCACCGCGACCGATGGGGCGATCGAGGTGCCGACCTGGCCCGTGGAGCCCGGCCGGTACCGCTTGGTCGCGGCGAAGGCGTGCCCGTGGGCGAACCGGAGTCTCATCGTGCGCAGGTTACTCGGCCTCGAGGAGGTCATCTCCGTGGGGCTGCCCGGGCCCACCCACGACGCGCGCTCGTGGACCTTTGACCTCGATGAGGGCGGGGTGGATCCGGTGTTGAAGATCGAACGGCTCCAACAGGCGTATTTCGCCCGCTACCCCGATTACCCCCGCGGGATCACGGTTCCGGCGATCGTCGAGATCGAATCGGGCAAGGTCGTGACGAACGACTTCCCGTGGATCACTCACGACTTCTTCTTCGAATGGCGCGACTACCACCGCGCGGGCGCCCCGAACCTGTGGCCCGAAGAGAGCCGCGAGGAGATGGAAGCGGTGATGAAACGGGTGTTCACGGAGGTGAATAACGGGGTATACCGGTGTGGGTTTGCCGGTTCCCAGGCGGCCTACGACTCCGCCTATGACCGCCTGTGGGCGGCGATGGACTGGCTCGAGGATCGCCTCGCCGATCGCACCTACCTCATGGGTGAGCAAGTCACCGAAGCAGACGTGCGCCTGTTCACCACCCTGGCAAGGTTCGACGCCGTGTACCACGGGCACTTCAAGTGCAACCGGAACAAGCTCACGGAGATGCCGAACCTGTGGCGCTACGCCAAGCACCTATACAACATCCCCGAATTCGGCGAAACGATCGACTTCGACCAAATCAAGGCGCACTACTACGTCGTGCACACCGACATCAACCCCTCCGGGATCATTCCCAAGGGCCCGGACGAGAGCGTCTGGCGCGAGTAGGGCGTTACCGGGTTCGGGAACTAGCCAAAAATCCCGAAAAAGCCGCCACCGCGCTCGGGGCGGGGGTATTCCCCTTGCGCTTTTTGCCACACAAACTCGGGCACGTGACCGAAGAGCCCGGCAAGGCGGTCAATGAGCGGGTCGACGTTCTCCAGGTTCTGCCGGCCTTTGAGGAACGTGAATAGGATGCCATCTTCGATCACGAAGGAGGCGCCTCGTTGGGCGGGCTCCAGGAGCCAGCCCATCATCCGCGGGTGGATGAGATCGTGCGCGGCGGGTAGGTGCTCCGATTGCACGAACCAGGCCCGGTTGAACTCCTCCGATTCGAACTGGACGTCCTGGCTGCCGAAGAACTTCGCAACACCATCGAACATCCCCTCCGGGCGCAGGGTCAGGCGCGGTAACGGGTGGGGCAGGTCGAAGGAGACGACGTGGAACCGGTACGTCGTGGACGACCGGTTCGTCCCGCTGCCGCGGCTCACGGTGAAGCTGTAGTCGAAAGAGCATCCCGAGTACTCACCCACGCGGTAGCGCAGCA
>JAJYRV010000091.1 GCA_021793935.1 Actinomycetes bacterium
CCTCCATCGACGGCGGTTTGGGATCCTCCTTCGGCGGTTTGGGAGAATTGGGGTTCCCGCTGCCGCCCGGCTGGTCCTGCCCAGGCTCCGGCTGCCCCGGCTCCTGAGGCCGATGCTGCTCGGGGGGAGGAGTGGGGCGATTCGGATCCGGCGCCGCGAAGGGATTCCGGGAAGGTTCGTTACTCACGTAGCGCTTTCTCATGGGAAGATCTCGGGACTCTCCCTAGTGTCTCAGAAATCCCGCCGCCCGGACGAACCCGCAGGCGGGCTACCCGTAGAATGTGAACGTGACATCCGTAGTCGTACTCATTTCCGGTGGCGGTTCGAACCTCAAGGCGCTGCTTGAGGCGTGCGAGGATCCCGAATACGGCGTCAACGTCGTGGCCGTCGGGGCGGACCGGGACTGCGCAGGCCTGGAACTTGCCGCCGCCGCCGGAATCCCCGGATTCGTCGTGAAACTCAGCGACTACCCTGACCGCGCCGCGTGGGATTCCGCGCTCACCGACGCGGTGGCCGAGCACGACCCCGATCTCGTCATCAGCGCCGGCTTCCTCAAACTCGCCGGACCGGAGTTCCTGCGGAGGTTCAGCGGAAGATTCCTCAACACCCACAACTCCCTCCTGCCCGCGTTCCCCGGCATCCGCGGCCCGCAGGACGCCCTGGACTACGGGGTGAAACTCGCCGGCGCAACCCTATTTCTTGTTGACGACGGCGTCGACACCGGTGTCATCGTCGCTCAGGTCGCCGTTCCGGTTGAGGACGACGACACCGTGGAGACCCTCACCGAACGCATCAAGGTCGCCGAGCGGGCCCAGCTCATCGACACGGTCGGGGCGATGGCCCGCGGCGGGTGGCACGTCAGCGGGCGCCGGTGTGTGCTGACGTGACCAGATAGGGCGGCATGAGCGAGGCGGAGCGCGAGAAGCGGTGGACCTGGCGCCGCGTGCGCGTGCGGGTGCGCCAGCACCGGCGGCAAGGGTGGCGCCGAGTGAAGTCCGCGTTCCTGCCCGTTCTCATCGCCGCCATCGCGGCGAGCGCGGCGTGGTCCCTCGCCCATTACGGCTTCGGCCACGCACAACCCTTCTTCGCCCCGATCGCCGCCTGGGTGTGCCTCGGGTTCAGCCCCGACCGCCAGATCCGTAAAGTCGCCGAACTCGCCATCGGGGTCACCCTCGGGGTGTTGTTGGGCGAAGTCGTGGCTCACTTCCTTGGCACCGGGATCGCCCCGATCGTCATCGTCATCGTGGTCGCCTCCCTCATCGCGCGGTTCATCGATCGCGGCATTCTCCTCACCGTCCAGGCAGGGGTGCAGGGAATCGTCATCGTCGCCCTGCCCGTGATCACGAGTGTTGACGGCGCCTCCGGGCGGTGGATCGACGCGCTCATCGGCTCGTCCTTCGCGCTCGTCGTCGCCGCGCTCACCCCGGGAGATGCTCGGCGCCGGGCGCGCGAGCTCGCCCACGGCGCAACCTTCGACCTTGCCCAAATGCTCGACCACCTCGCCTCAGGCATGGAAGAGCTCGATGCGCAGCGGGTGCAGGACGCCCTCGTGGAAGGTCGCGGCACCCAAGGGGTTCTCGATGAATGGTCAGAAGTGGTGCGCAACGCTCAGTTGAGCGTCCGCTTCTCTCCCGCCTCGGGGCATTACCTTCCCGAGCTCGCAGAACTCAAACACGCCAACCTCATGGTGGACCGGGCGATGCGGAATGCTCGGGTGATCACGAGGCGCGCCGTTAGCGCGGTTGAGGAAGGCGAAGTGGATCCGAACGTCGTGGGGTCCATCCGAGCGATCGCCGCAGCGGTGGAGAAGCTTGGCACCGCGCTCGGGGCAGGGGAGAGCACGCTGCCCGCGCGGGAGGCACTCGCGGCGGTCGCCGGGGAGCTCTCACCCGTGGAGTTCGACGAAGCCGGGTGGCGGTTGCAGACTTTGGTGATCATCATGCGTTCGCTCGTCGTGGATCTGCTGCAAGCGACGGGCCTGAGCACGCAAGCGGCCTCGGCGATGCTCGCAGACGATTCGCGTTCCTGAAAACGAAAGCGGGTGCTGGCCATTGGCCAGCACCCGCTCCCGGGCTACCGTGCGACCAGGCTAGGCCTGCTTACGTGAGCGCACGTACGCAGCTACACCGAGGAATACCAGGGCAAGCGCCGCTGTAGCAGCACCAATCTGGATCCCCGTGCTTGGCAGGTCCTCCGTCGAGTCCCCGTCGTCGGTGTTGTCCTCACCTGTGTCGTCGTCGGTGTTGTCGTCACCTGTGTCGTCGTCCGTGTCGTCGTCCCCAGGGCCGTCGTCACCATCGGAATCCTCATCGGCACTCACGTTCACCGCAGCAGTGACAACGAGGGGAACCTCCGGATCGGCCTGTTCGACACCTTCGGGGAGCGCGAAGGTTCCGGTCGCCGCGTATTCGCCGGGAGTTTCGCCGTCGTAATCCTCGATCTCCCAATCCAGGGATACCTCGTGGGTTTCCTCCGCGCTATCCGTGAGGGTCGTTGTTGACGGGAGCGCAGCGAGCGCGTCCTCAACGCTGGTACCGAACGGAACGTCCACGCTCTCGACTCCTGCAACCTCAACGATCGTGACCGCGTCATCGACGGGGTCGAAAGTGATTTCTGGTGCAGGAACATCGAGAACGAAGAACGGGTCCTCTCCCGATGTGTTGTTCCCGACGGCGAACTTCGCTGGCGGAGCGATCGTGCCTGCGGCCGCGTCCTCAGCCGTCACCGTGTACACCGCGGTCGTGCAGGTGCGCGGGTCTGTTGATGGAGTGAGTTCTCCATACCGGCAGTTCGGGGTCTCATCGATGTGGAAGCCCGCGAAGTCTCCCTCAAGTGGAACCATTGCGACCGTCGCGTTCGTGGTGTTCGTGAATTCGAACGTGTACGCGATCTCGGTGCCGACTCCGATCTCGTCCGGAAGATCTGAGGCGCCGACGTTTTCTGCGTGGATACCGAGATTCACGTGCGGGCCCTCTACCGTGAACTCCTGGATCGGATCCGTCGCTGGGTTTTGCGCGGTGTTGAGGTCGTCGACTGCCCAGGTTTGGACGAGGTCGACGTACCCGCGATCAAGGTCGGACTCTGAAACGTGATAGGTAGCAGAGCAGGTGTACTCAAAACCGGGAGCCATGGCCACGTAGCGGCAGCCGGGGAAGAGCCCTTCCCAATCCCCCTCGCGAGGAACCGCGTCGAGGGTCTCGCTCGTGGGGTTGGCGACGGTGATGTCCACCGGGATGGAATCGCCGACGGCGTAGGAGTGTTGCGGCTCATCCGCCAACTCGAAGCTGATGTCGAGAAGTTCCTCCTGCGGTTCCACGCCAACTGCTCGGGCGTTGAATTCGGCTACAGAGATCCACTTGTCTGGGGTGTCGCCGTAACTGCTGAGCGCCTCGACCTGAACGTACCGACCGGGCGCGCCATCGAGGTAGACGTTCCTTACGGAGGAATCGGCCGGCCAGGTGCCCGAGGCCTGCTCCGTGAGCGATTCGGGATCATTTCCCGTGAGGATCCGGTACTCGCCGATGGTGCCGTTTGCGCCGTCGGAACGAGGCGTCAAGGAGACGTACGCAAGATCGTGCTCCGCCCCCAGGTCCACCGTGAACCCGCCGGGGACCACCGTTTCGTCATATGCCGTGTGGTAGAGCGTTTCGGGATTGCCGTCGAACATGTTCTCCGGTCCTTCCCCGGGCTGGGGGGTGGAGACGTCGGTGGCGTCAAATTCCGACTGCGGGAGCGCGGCGGAGGGGAATTCCCCCTCGCGAAGTTCGACCGGGAGTTCCAGCTTCTTAGAGGAGACAACGGGTCCGGCCTCGTATTCGGCGGTGACGGAAAGCGTGCCCGGATCGACGTGTTCTCCGATCGTCACGGGAACTTCAACAGTCCTCGACTCCCCCGCAGGGATCGCCGGGACAGCCACGCGCTCGCTGGCCAGCCCCGCACCGTTGGTGAGTTGGAGCTCTCCAGCGGGAGTTTCGCCGTCGAAGCCATGACGGGCGATCGTCACCGAGACGGTCCCCTCGCCGCGGTTGAGGGGCTCCTCACCTGCGGTGATGATGGTACCGGACGCCTCCAGCCACGCCCAGGTGAACTTCGCAAATTCGATGTTTGACCCGCCGGGCTCGAAGAGCAGCCCGACCGAGCCATCCGCGAGGGTTGTGAGTGTGGAGTACGACATCGCGCCGGGAGCGAAAACCTTCCGATCGCTCCAGGTCTCGCCATCGTCGAAGGAGACGGTGATCGTTCCATTGTTGCGTCCGGACGTCGTGGCCGCGTTGGAGAACAGCAGTACCTTCGCCTCGGCGCTGCCCTCGGGAGCTGAGGGGTAGGCGCGGATGATCGAGGCGTTATTCGCCGGATCCGGCAACTGCTCCTCGCGTTCGGGTTCGGAGTAGGTCTCACCGCCGTCGTCGGAATATGCGACCCAGCGCATGCCCCCGCCCACGGAGGAGCGGGAGTTCAACATCACGCGGCCGTCGGAGAGTTCGACGACCTTGTTCTCGTCCATCCCCGGGCCGACCGGCTCGCCCGCTTGCCAGGTTTCACCGTGGTCATCAGAGTAGAGGGATACCGCATACATGCCGCCACCTTTGGTGATGTCCCGGACGGTGTATTGCTGAATCAGCCGGCCCGCGTTCTCGCCGTATTGGAGCTGGATGCCCTCACCGGAGGCCGCGAAGCGGGCGTTGAAGACCTTTCCCTCCCCACCTGGGTCTAACGCCCCGGTGACCTCGACGGGTTCCGACCACGTTTTTCCGTTGTCCGTGGAGGAGATATAGACGGCGTGCATCACCTGTCGTTCGTTACTCGGCGGGTTGTTCCCGCTCTGGTGCCACGCCCAATCGTAGGACTTCACAAAGAAGTTGAAGATCTCACCGGTCTCCCGGTCCACGACGAAGGATGGGTCGGAATAGCCAACTTTCTCCTCGCCCGGAATTCCTTCGGCAATGACCTCCGGCTCGGACCAGGTCTCGCCGTCGTCGTCGCTGGTACGCAGCACGATCGAGTTGGGGTTCGGCGCATCTGCGCAGCTGTCGGGTCGTCCATCCCAGGAGGCAAGCACCGTGCCATCGTTTGCTGTGGTGAGAGCGGGAATGCGATAGCACTCGAAGCCGTCCTCCCCATCAGTGGCGAGCCGTTGCGAGGCGTAGTTCGCCTCGAGGGCCGGATCGATATCCCACGCGCCCGTGGGTGGGGCCGCAGAGGCGGGTGCGCTCAGGCCCGCCCCCGCCAGAACGAGCACCGTGCTCGCCGCAGCGACTTTGAAACGTTGAGACATTATCACTCCGCAATCGTCGATGATACGTAAGACGTATGATGTCCCATGTCATGGGGAGAAGTCGAATTGGCGTGTCGCTTCGAAACCTGGTAATCGGCAGGGGCCGGGGGCGCTGGTACAGTGGGACGTGGCCGCGACTGGCGTTGAAGTGGAGCACCACTTGGGAGCGGCCCGCCTGAGAATTTCCAGATGCGCGCCGATCGCCTGGGCCGCGGGTCTCTCCCGCGAATTGCGCATCGTCGACCTGGAGTATTTTCATGTCTGACCGCCAGCCCGTGCGCCGCGCGCTCGTCTCCGTCTACGACAAGACCGGCCTCATCGAGCTCGTGACCGCCCTGCATGATCGTGGCGTAGAGATCGTTTCCACCGGTTCCACCGCCGCACGGATCGCGGAGGCGGGTGTACCCGTGACCGGGGTGGAGGCCGTGACCGGCTTCCCCGAATGCTTGGAGGGGCGGGTGAAGACCCTCCACCCCCGGATCCACGCAGGAATCCTCGCCGATCGGCGTAAGGACTCGCACGTCGCGGAACTCACCGACCTCGAGGTAGCGGCGTTCGACCTCGTCGTGGTGAATCTCTACCCGTTCACCGACACGGTGGCCTCGGGCGCCGACGCGGATGAGTGCATCGAGCAGATCGACATCGGTGGGCCGACCATGGTGCGCGCCGCGGCAAAGAACCATCCCTCGGTCGCCGTTGTCGTTGACCCGGAAGTTTACGACGACGTCGCCGCCGCTGTGCAACGTGGAGGGTTCACCCTCGCCGAACGGCAACAGCTGGCGGTTGCCGCGTTTCGGCACACCGCATCCTACGACGTCGCCGTCGCGACGTGGATGGCCGAGGAGGTGTCCCCGGACGAATCGGGCTTCCCCGAGTGGCTGGGCAAGACCTGGAATCGCAGCGCAGTGCTTCGATATGGCGAGAATCCCCACCAGCGGGCCGCGCTGTACATCGGCGAGGGGGAGGAGAGCCTCGCCGGCGCGAAGCAACTGCACGGAAAGGAAATGAGCTACAACAACTTTGTTGACGCCGACGCCGCCTGGCGCGCCGCGCACGACCACGGCGAGCAGCCCACGGTCTCGGTGATCAAACACGCGAACCCGTGCGGAATCGCCGTCGGAGAATCGATCGCCGACGCGCATGCGAAGGCACACGCGACGGATCCGGTTTCGGCCTTCGGCGGGGTGATCGCGGCGAACCAGACGGTGACGGAAGAGATGGCCCGGCAGGTGGCTGAGGTGTTCACCGAGGTGATCCTCGCGCCCGGCTACGAATCCGGCGCGCTGGAGGTGCTCACCGGCAAGAAGAACATCCGGATCCTCACCCTGGAGGGCGCGCCCGTGGCCGGGGATCTGCGCGAGATCTCCGGAGGAGTGCTCGCCCAAGATGTCGACCTCCTCGACGCCGACGGCGACGACCCCCGCACGTGGACACTCGCCGCAGGGGAGGCGGCAGATGAAACGACGCTCGCCGATCTCGCTTTCGCCTGGCGGGCAGTGCGCTCGGTGAAATCGAATGCGATCCTGCTCGCGAATGACCGGGCGGCCGTTGGGGTCGGGATGGGGCAGGTGAACCGGGTGGACTCCTGCCGGCTCGCGGTTTCCCGCGCCGGAGATCGGGCGCGGGGCGCGGTCGCTGCCTCCGACGCGTTCTTCCCGTTCGCCGATGGGTTGCAAACGCTCATCGACGGCGGGGTGCGTGCGATCGTGCAGCCCGGGGGATCGGTTCGCGATGAGGAGGTCATCGCGGCGGCCCGGGAAGCAGGCGTGACGATGTACTTCACCGGCACCCGACACTTCGCGCACTGACACGCGTCACGGTTTGCCGGCGCGGGTAACCGGAGGGTGGAGCTGAGGAAGGAAGTCATGTCGACGTGGAGGGAACGCGCAGCCCAGGAGCAACGGGCGGCTGCGCAGGCCGCCGACGCGGACAGAGAACCTGCCAGTGTGCTCCCGAAAGCTGCGCTCACGTTGGCGGTGCTCGTCTGGGGCGCGACCTTCCTATTGGCCGTGTTTGTTCTCCCTGACCACGTGCCCACCCACTGGTCGGGGAGTTCAGATAGCGACGGACTCGTTCGGGCAGATGGGTGGTTGAGCAAACCGGGCGCGCTGGCTTTCATGGCGCTCACGTTCGTGGGCGTGACGCCCCTCATGCTGGTGTCGAGGCTCGTGATCAAAGCACCGGCATCGATCAACATCTCGAATAAGGACTGGTGGACCGCGCAGGG
>JAJYRV010000092.1 GCA_021793935.1 Actinomycetes bacterium
TGCTCACATACTTGGGATCGGGGGTCCCTTGGTCGTCGATGTCGCCTTCTCGCCCCTTGACGATGTGGTAGAGGACGATCATGAGGATCGTTCCGAAGGCGATGCCCCCGAGTTCGAAGCTTTCGGTCACTTTGATGGACACGTCGCCGATGCCGGCGATGAGACCGGCGGCGAGGGGAACCATGTTGACCGGGTTGCCGAAGTTGATCCCGTTATCGACCCAGATCTTCGCTCCGATGAGCCCGATCATCCCGTACAGCACGAGGGTCACGCCCCCGAGCACCCCGCCCGGGATCGCGTTGATGATCACGCCGAACTTGGGGCACAGGCCGAGGATGATGGCGAAGATCGCCGCGCAGTAGTAGGCGGCCGTGGAGTAGATCCGGGTCGCGGACATCACGCCGATGTTCTCGGCGTAGGTGGTCGTGGGCGAACCGCCGAATGCGCTGGCGAGCGCCGTGGCAAGGCCATCGGCGCCGAGGGCCCGGCCCATGTACGGGTCGAGGTCGTCCCCGGTCATCTCCGCGACCGCCCGGACGTGGCCGACGTTCTCGGCGATCAGCGCGATCACCCCGGGGATCACGAGCAGCACGAAGGTGAGCGAGACCGACGGCGCATGTACGGCGCTCACGCCGTCGGCGAGGGTGCCGCTGGGCAGGCCGAACCACGCGGCGTCGCCGATTCCGGTGAAGTCGACGCGGTCGGCGACGACGGTCGAACCGTCGTCCTGGACCTGGGTGACCCCGCCGACGGTCATGTCGAGGATCCAGGACAGGAGGAACCCGAATACCAGGCCGAGGAAGACGGCGATCCGCCCCCAGAACCCCGGGAACAGGACCGCCCCGATGACCATGAACACCGCGACGGCCAACCCGACCCACTGGTCTTGGGGCCAGTACACCCCGGCGACGACCGGGGCGAGGTTGAACCCGATGAGCATTACCACCCCGCCGGTGACGGCCGGTGGGAGCCAACGTTTGAGCGGCGCAGTGCCGACGAAGTGCACGAGCACCCCGACGACGAGCAGCACGAGGCCAGCGACCATGATGGCGCCGGTGACTTCGGAGGAGTCTCCGCCTTGGGCCCGGATGGCTCCGACCCCGGCGACGAACGCGGCGGAGGTGCCCAGATAGCTGGGGACGGCGTTCCTGACGATCAGCAGGAACAGGATCGTACACAGCCCCGAGAACAGGATTGCTAGGTTGGGATCTAACCCCATCACGACGGGGAAGACGAACGTGGCTCCGAACATCGCCACGACGTGTTGCGCTCCGATCCCGATCGTGCGAGGCCAGCTCATTCGTTCGTGGGGGCCCACCGACTCCCCGGGCGGGGGTGTTTTCCCCCCGTGCACTTCTTTCCAAGTGAACAACGACATGGACGGCGCTCCTTTGCTCCGTGGTGTGACTCTTATCGGGCAACCTTAGTGGTCCGCATCACAAGTGGCCGTTGGCGATAGTTGCCGAATATTCCGCGCCACCTCTGTAAAGAGTCACGGTGATTTGACGAGCTCAACGGTTCTTCGCTCAATTCCCCACTAACTCACTGCCCCTCAGCTGCGCGTCGAAGGTGATGCTGCTCTCAGTTTCTCCGTTACGGCAATGGCTTTCCATGGCAGTTACTCACACCCTGGACCCCGGCTCTTCGGCGAAACCTGCCACGGGGGCGGATCAGACCTGGATCTGGCGCACCTGTAGGGCCACCGCGATGTTCAACCGGAGGTTCGGATCGGTTGCGAAGGGGCCGAGGATCTTCTCGAGTTTCGCGATTCGATAGCGCATCGTGTTGTAGTGCATGAACAGTTCGCGGGAGGTCTCCGCCACGTTGAGGTTGTTGTCCAGGAGTGCTTGCAACGTGGTTCGCAGTTCCTCCGCCTGCGGGGTGTCCTGCGCAAGTTCGCCGAGGATGTCCTGGGCGAACGCGGTCATTTCTTGCCGGTCAGGGATCAACCCGATGAGGCGGTGGATCCCGAGGTCGTCGAAATGGGAGGTGCTGCTGCCCCCGGTGAACCGCCGCCCCACCTCGGTCGCCCGCCGCGCCTGCTGGTAGGCATCGGGCAGTTGCTCGAAGGACGTCACGAGCCGGCTCGTTCCCACCGAGAAGGGCCGGCGCCCCCCACCCCGGTCGCCGGAGACCCGGTGCACGATGCCCTCCACCATGTCCTGCAGCCGCGCGACCGCGCCCGCGGGATCGGTGAGGTCATCCTCCGGCAGGGCGAGGATCGCCACCACCTCGTCAGAGAAGTCCGCGACCGGGAAACGTTTCGATTCCCGCGCGGTCACTTGGGTCCAGGCGACGTGGAACCGGGATTGCCACGCCCGCCGCAGGTGGGTCGGGGCGGGCTGTTCGCGGGGATCCTGGGGGTCGATCTGGGCGGAGACGACGATGCAGGGCATCGCTAACTCCCAGCCGAGCCCGCTGGCGTACTCCTCGCAATATTCTTGGTTCTTGGACCGGCCGCTGAGCACGTCGCGCAAGAAGTCGCCCCGATACTTGTTCTCGACGGCGCCCAGCGCGTTCTGTTGGGTGATGAGCAGGGCGACGACGTTTCCCGCGCGCTGCAGCGCGTACCGCACGTCTTCGCTGATGATCTCCCCGGGCGCGAAGGCCACGAGGCGCGCGAGGTCGCTGCCGGCGGCGAAGATCGGCTGGGCGAGGATGCTCCCCGCCCGGTCTCCGGTCATGTGCAGGAGCCGCACCTGTTCCACCCGGAACCGGCCGGTGTCGTCGTAGAGCCCCCACCCGTGGAGTTCTTCGCGCATGGCGTCGGTGAACGCATCGGCCATCACCCGGCCGTCGTTCGAGGTGATGAGCACCCCCACGCCGAGGGTGTGGGCGAGCTGGTCGCCGATCCGCTGCACGTCCGCCCCCTCCAGGAGGAGCCGTTCGAGGCGAAGCAGGAGTTTCTCGGTGCGGCGCAACCCATCGGCCTGCATCTGCGAGTGCTCGACGATCGCGTGGGCGAAGAGCCGGTCGAGGGGGATTTCTTGCTGCAGCTCGACGACGGGGAAATCCAGCTCGTCGGCAACCTCGAGCACCTTCGGGGGAAGCGCCGTGAGGTGGCTGCCGAATTGGATCCCGATCCCCGCGACCTGCAGGTCGTTGAGTTGGGATATGAACGCCACGAGTCCCTCGGTCGTCACCTCCCCACGTCCGTTGAGGTGTTTCAGCGGGAAGCCGCCCGTCATCACGAAGGTGTGCGGCTGGAGATTCTCCACCGAATCGGGCGTCTCGATGATGCTGAGGGTCGTGACGCTCCGGTCCTTGCCGCCCTCACCGGCGAGGATGCGCGAGGAGAGGAGCCCACTTATTCCTAATAGGTCTTTTACTGGGACGCGATACGCATCGGTCATACTCTTTTGCACAGTAGCTCTGTCATCTTTGTCAACTTCTGCCGTGAAATCCGCTCGAGAAGACCTCTAGGGTCGTGGTGAGAGCCTACCTCAGCGCCGGCCGCCCGTCGCGGCCCACCGGCGTGGGGCGGCGCCGTTGCCCCGCTCGGGGAGGCGCTCGCCCGAGATTCGAAAGAAGGTCGTGATGCCGCGGATCACCGCTGGAGAGCTCATCGATGCCGTGCTCGATCCGGGCTCCTTCCGCTCCTGGGATCGCCCGCCCCCTCCGGTCGCCGAGCCCGGCGAATACGCCGGGCAACTCGATGCCGCCCGCGAACGCAGCGGCGTCGACGAATCCGTCCTCACGGGCGAGGGGACGCTCGCCGGGCGGCCGATCGCCGTCATCCTCAGCGAGTTCAATTTCCTCGCCGGCACCACCGGTCGGGCGGCGAGCGAGCGGATCGTGTGCGCGTTGGAGCGGGCAGCCGCGGAGCGCCTGCCGATCTTCGCTTCTCCGACCTCGGGCGGGACCCGGATGCAAGAAGGCACCCACGCGTTCTTGCAGCTGGTGAAGATCTCGCAGGCGCTCACCGATTTCCGCCGCGCGGGCCTGCCGTACCTCGTCTACATACGAGATCCGATGACGGGCGGACCGGTGATCTCCTGGGGGGCGCTGGGGCAGGTCACCCTCGCCGAGCCGGAGGCCCTCATCGGCCTGCTCGGTCCGCGCGTCGTCGAGGTACTCACCGGCGAGCGGTTGCCCGAAGGGGTGCAGACGGCGGAGAACCTCGCGAAGCGGGGGATCGTCGATCGCCTCGTGCCGCGCTCGGAGCTGCGAGCCGAGGTGGAGGCCATCTTGCAGATCGTCAGCCCCCCGCACGTGCGGGGCCTTTCGGCGCCGACCGGGGCCGAACCCCGCGTGCGCCCCGCGTGGGACTCGGTCGAAGCGAGCGCGCGCCCCAATCGGCCCCGGCTCCGCGACCTCATCGGCTTCGAGGCGGAAACCTATGTGCCGCTGCTCGGCACGCACGCACCCGAATATCGGGGCGGGATCGTGGTCGGGCTGGCGCAGTTCCGGGACTTTTCCTGCATGCTCATCGGGCACAGCCGCGACTCCGGGACCGATGGCGTCCTCACGCTCTCCGGTTTAGCTGCGGCGCGGCGCGGGTTCGAGATCGCCGATGAGATGCGCCTTCCGATCCTCACGATCATCGACACCCCCGGCGTGGAGGTCACGGCGGTCTCCGAGGAGGGCGGGATGGCCCGAGAGATCGCGCGGACGGTGGAGGCGCTCACCCAGGTGAGATCGCCCGTCGTCTCAGCGGTGTGCGGGGCCGGGACCGGGGTCTCCGCCCTCACGCTACTGCCCGCCGACCGCACGATCTGCGCAGAAAACGCGTTCATCGTGCCGCTGCCACTCGAGGCGGCGAGCGAGATCCTGCACCGCTCGACCGCTCACGCCCCCCGGCTCGCGGCCCGCCAGGGGATCCGGGCGAGCGATCTCGTTGCCACCGGTCTCGTGGATGAGATCGTGCCCGAGGCCCCGGATGCGAGCGCGTACCCGGCCGAGTTCAGCCGGCGGCTCATCGATTCTGTTGCCACGCACCTGTACCGGCTCGTGGATCAGTCGGAGGCGGATCGCCTGGCGGCGCGGCGGCGCCGCTACCGCGAGGTGTACTAGCGCCCGGGTCCCTACATCACCCCGCGGAAGCTGAAGCGGAACTCCAGTTCCTCACCGCGCGGCAACCGGTATTCCGGATGCGTCTGCGCTCCCCACGTGTTGTCACCCCCCACTCCGCGGCGCATCAGCGCCGGGCGGAGCACGGTCCGGTGCGAGGCGGGAAGCTCGCTGTGGTGGCGCGCATTCTCGATCTCGAACGGGGTCCACGGCAGGGCGGAGAACTCCATCTCCCCCTCGTGAGCGAAACGCAGCCCGGTTCCCCGGTCATCGCGCACTTCCGCCCAGCGGACCCCGGTGCGGCTGCCCGCTTCCTGGGGCCGGTTGTAGGGGGTGAGCAGGTCGTTGACGTTGCGTTCGTAGACGCCGAGGCGGGCGCCGAGTCGGCGGTCGACGTAACACTCCTCGGGTCCCTCCCCGTACCAGCGCAGATGCTGCAGGTCCGCATCCGCCTCGAACAGCATCCCGAATTCGGGCATGTCCGGCAGGCCCTCGCCCGGGCTCACCCGTACGGTGACGACGATTTCGCCGTCGCCGTGCACGTCGTATTCCACCGTGCAGCTGCTTTCCGGGGCCGTGGGCAGGGTGTAGGTATACGTGACCGCGACGCTGCGTTCCCGCTCCTCGCAGGTGGGGTTGCCGAGCGCCTTCTCCCAATGGGCATACCTGCTGGCCAGCAGCCAGGAGCCGTCGGTCGCGGGGGCGCCCCACGCCCGTTCGTTCGCGGTGGGGGCGTGCCAGAAGTTCGGCATGGGGCTCGAGCGGAGCAGCTCGCGACCTCCGGATTGGGTCTTGCCGAATCGGTAGGACTGCATCTGCCCGAAAATTTTCGAGAACGAGGCCGAGAAGTTCTCCCCGTGCACGCCGATGTTGTGCCACCCGCGCACGAGGGTCGGCGCGGGCGCCGGCTTCGGCCGGGCCGGGGCACCTGCGGTGAACACCGCTTGGTCCCCGGCGATCTCGTAACCGGCCTCCGCCCACCGCTGGCGGGTGCGCAGGTGGTAGGTGACGTCGATCGTGTACTCGCCCGGGAGGCTCGGCAAGGTCACGGGGTTTGCGATCGTCTGGGTCTCTCCCGGGGCGACGTCGGTTTCCAGAGTCGTCTCCGACAGCACCGCCCCCGCCCGCCGCAGCGTCACCCGCGTTTCGTACGCGGACGTGCGGGTGAAGAGCATGCGGTTGGTGATCGTGATGCGCTCGCGGGAGATCTTCGTGACGATCCCCTGGTACAGGTATTTCACTTCCTGCGTGAACGGCTTGGGCGTGTGGTCGGCGAAGAGGATCCCGTTGCCGCAGAAGTCGCCGTCGTGGGGCGCTTCGTGGTTGTCGCCGCCGTAGCCGAAGAGCTCGTTTCCATAGCGGTCACGCAGGAGGATCGCTTGGTCGGCGAAGTCCCAGATGAACCCGCCCTGGTAGAGCGGCTCGCGGTAGGCGAGTTCGGTGTACTTGTCGACGGCGCCGAACGAGTTGCCCATCGCGTGCGCGTATTCGCACAGGATGAAGGGTTTGTCGCGGTGGGTCGCAAGGAATTCTTCCACCTCAGCGGCAGGGGTGTACATGTGGCTCACCACGTCGGAGGTGTCCGGGTGGCGCGGGTCCCAGTACAGGCCCTCGTACTGCACCGGGCGGTCGTCGAAGGCGTGGAAGAATTCGGTGACCTTGGCGAGGTTCTCCCCTCCGTAGGATTCGTTCCCCGGCGACCACATCACCACGCTGGGGTGGTTCTTATCCCGGTGCACCATGCTCGCCGCGCGGTCCATGAGAGCGGGGAGCCACTCGGGTTTATCCCCCGGCACCGACTCGCTATCCTCCCCGCCCGCGTAGTGGATGCGATCCCACACGCCATGGGTCTCGAGGTTCATCTCGTCGATGACGTACAGGCCGTACTCGTCGCACAGTTCGTAGAAATAGGTGTTGTTCGGGTAGTGGCTCGTGCGCACGGCGTTGAGCCCGAGGGCCTTCAGGGTGCGGATGTCGGCTTCGGTCTCCTCCCGGGTGACGACGCGCCCCTGCAGGCCGAAGTCGTGCCGGTTCACGCCCTTGAACACGATTCGTTCGCCGTTGATCTTCAGCAACCCGCCCTCGAGGCGGAACCGCCGGATGCCGACCTTCTGCGGAATGACTTCCGTGAGGTTCTCCTCCTCGTCGTAGACCTCGATCCGCAGGGTGTACAAGTGCGGATCCTCCGAGCTCCACAGCCGGGGGTCCTCGACGGCGATCGCGAGTCCTGCCTCGCCGTCGTCGTGGAGTTCCCCCACCCCCTCGAGCACGGCGCGCACCCGGCCGCGCCCGGTGAGGCGGGTCTTCAGTTTCACCGTCGCCCGGGAAAAGTCGTCGCTGAGCGGGGTGGTGACGTGGAGGTCGTCCACGTGCACCGCGGGCATGCGGTTGAGGGTGACGTCTCGGAAGATCCCGGAGAAGCGGAAGAAAT
>JAJYRV010000093.1 GCA_021793935.1 Actinomycetes bacterium
CGTCCCGACGAATAACGCGAGCTTCGGGGAGACGACCGAAAGCGTTCAGCAGCTCGCGATGACCCGGTTCCGCGCGGTAGAGCACGGGCGGGCCGCCGTCCAGATCTCCACCGTCGGGGTCTCCGGGTGGGCCTCGCCGGACGGGAAGTTGCACGACGTCACCGAATTATTCACCGCGGATGAATTCGCCGCCGAGATTCCGCTGCGAACCACACAGACGCTCGCTACCCAACTCGGGCAGTGGCCGGTATCCGCCCTGATGGTCCTCGTTGGGCTCGCGGTGGTGGCCGGGATGGTCCGCTACCGAGTGCCAGCGCGGGGGTAGGTGGTTCTCATGCGCGTTCTTGTCATCATGCCCACCTACAACGAGCGGGAGGCACTTCCCCTCACGCTGAGCGCATTGCGGGAGGATTGTCCCGCGGCGGAGGTCCTTATCGTCGACGATAATTCCCCGGACGGAACAGGGGAGTGGGCGCAGTCCTACGCCGAGCAGGACCAGCACGTCCACGTGCTCCACCGGAAAGGGAAGGAGGGACTGGGGCGGGCGTATATCGCCGGGTTCGAATGGGCCCTTGCCCGCGGATACGACCGGATCGTGGAGATGGACGCCGATTCCTCGCACCGGTCGTTGGATCTGCCGGCGCTGCTCAAAGCGTCAACGACCGCCGACCTCGTCATCGGTTCGCGGTGGGTGCCCGGGGGAGCGGTGGAGAACTGGCCCACGCACCGGATGCTGCTCAGTCGGGCGGCGACGACCTACACCCGGCTCGCGATGGGGCTGCCGGTGAAGGACGCCACGGCGGGCTTCCGCGTCTATACCGCGCAGGTGCTCCGCCGGCTCGACCTGTCCGGCGTCAACTCTCAAGGATATTGTTTTCAGATCGACATGGCCTGGCGGGTGTACCGCGCCGGGGGAACGATCGCCGAGGTTCCGATCACCTTCGTTGAACGCACGGAAGGCGAATCAAAGATGAGTGGGCACATCGTCGCTGAAGCATTGTGGCGGGTTACCGCCTGGGGAGCACGGTACCGGATCGAGCAGCTCGCGCGAATCCTTAAGAAAAATAACTGAGCCCCGCGACCATATCGGTGGCGGGGCCCAGGATGTCTCAGTTAGGCACTGCGGCGCCGTGCGCGCAACACTTCGAGGCGTTCGTCGAGCAGGTCCTGCAGCTCCTCCCGGCTCCGGCGCTCTAACAGCATGTCCCAGTGGGTACGTTGCTTGCGCGCGGCTTTACCTTCTTCTTCTGGCTCACCCACGGCGTCCCGCAGGACTCCCTGGGTGCCATCGATCGCCTCCCACGTGTGGGGGATGTCGGCGTCGGCCGCGAACGGCACAACGATGACGCGGCCATCGGGAAGGTCGTAAACGGCCTCGACTCGAGGCGCGAGTTGAATACCGGCTTCAGTTTCGAGACTCTGCGTGCCTAATCTGCTCCCGCGTAGGGTGCGTTCTGCCATGTTTGCCTCCTCAAGCCTGAGCGCAAATACTTTCAGCGCTATCCATCTCAACGCTTGATCTTCTCGGGTTGTTCCGACCCAAAGGTGAAGGTCGTGTGAAGGAGCGTGAAGTATCTCATGGGGGCGCGAAGTCCGCGGGGGAATTGGCAGGTGAAACTCAGGAACTTTTCAGTTTCGCCGCATCTAGACTGGGCAGATGGCGACGTTACAGCAACAGATCACGGCCGAACTGGGTGTCCGGCAGGAGATTGACCCAGCGGCGGAGATCCGCAGGCGCATCGACTTTCTCAAAGAATACCTTGGGCGAACCGCCTTGAACGGGTACGTGCACGGGATCTCCGGCGGGCAGGATTCCACCCTCGTGGGCATGCTCGCACAGCGGGCCGTGGCCGAGCTGCGCGAGGAAGGAAAATCCGCCCGGTTTGTGGCACTACGCCTGCCATACGCGGTGCAAAGCGACGAGGAGGACGCGCAGCTCGCCTTGAAATTCATCGACCCCGATGAGACGTACACGCTTGACATTGCACGGGCGACGGATGGAATCACGGCGGAGATGCACAGCCGCGGGATCGAGGTTTCCGACTTCAACAAGGGAAACATCAAGGCCCGCGAGCGGATGGTCGCGCACTACGCTATTGCCGGTGAATGGGGCCTGGCGGTGCTCGGCAGCGATCACGCGGCTGAAGCGGTCACGGGCTTCTACACAAAATTTGGTGACGGCGCTGCGGATGTCATGCCGCTGTTCGGGCTGACCAAACGGCAGGGCCGTGATCTGCTCATCGCCGCCGGCAGCCCGCCGCCACTGTATGAGAAAGTGCCGACCGCAGATCTGCTGGACGAGAATCCCGGGCAAACCGACGAAGATGCGCTGGGCGTGACGTATCCGCAGATCGACGATTACCTCGAAGGTAAACCCGTACCCGCGGCCGCCCAGGAACGCATCGAGCATCTGTATCTCGCCTCACGACATAAGCGGCACTTGCCCGTGCGACCGCAGGATGACTGGTGGCGTGACTAGGCCGCTCGGAGCGGCGTTGCAGTGGGTACGGCAATACCTCGATCGCCGATAATGTACATTATGTCATTTTGGCGGCGCGTGGGAGGGGCGACGCACCGCCGGCCGAGTTACCGGAACCTCCCCCGGCTCCGGGCCGCGGTCAATCGTTGCGGCCCGAGCGGATCATGTCCCGGTACCAACGCCCGGAGTCTTTGATCGTGCGTTCCTGAGTCTCGTAGTCGACATAGACAATGCCGAACCGCTTGCTGTATCCGTAGGCCCATTCGAAGTTGTCCAGGAACGACCACAGGAAGTACCCGCGCACATCTGCCCCTTGGCGCCTGGCGTCCTCGAGCGCCGCGATGTGCCGTTTGACATAATCTATCCGGTTTTCGTCGTGCACGCGGTCGCCGCTGAGCGCGTCCTCGAACGCAGCGCCGTTCTCGGTGACGATGAGCGGAAGGTCCGGGAACCGTTCGTTGACCCCGACGAGGAGTTCGGTGAGACCCGAAGGATCGATGTTCCACCCCATCTGCGTGTGCGGCGGCGGTTCCGGAAGGAACTCTACGTCAGCTCCCACCCACGGGTTGCCGCCGCCGTGCCCCCCGGTGCTCGGCGCTTCGTTTGACGGGGGTCGTGGGCTGAAGGGTCGGCCCCGGACCCGCGAGGTGTTGTAATAGTTGATGCCGAGAACGTCGGGCGGTGCGGCGATCCGACGCTCGTCGCCGGTGCGTACGAAACTGAAATCGCTGACGTGGGCAAGGTCGCTCAAGAGGTCATCGGGGTACCCCTCCCCCATGATCGGATCGAGGAAGATCCGGTTTCCCACCGCATCGATCTGCCGGGCCGCCTCGCGATCTTCGTTGCGTTCGGGGTCGGCGGGGCGCACAACATGGAGGTTGAGGGCGATGGTGAGCCGGGCGCTATCGCCGAGAACACCCCGGATGGTTCTCGCGCCGAGCCCGTGGGCGAGATTCAGGTGATGCGCCGCAGTCAGCGCCGCCTCCGGTTCTTGGCGCCCTGGGGCGTGCACTCCGGAAGCGTATCCGAGGAAGGCGGCGCACCAGGGTTCGTTCAACGTTCCCCACAGGGTGATCCGATCCCCTAGCCGGCGGGCGACTTCACCGGCGTAGTCGGCGAAATGGAACGCGGTATCGCGGTTCGCCCAGCCGCCGCGGTCTTCCAGGTCCTGCGGAAGGTCCCAGTGGTAGAGCGTGAGCACGGGATCGATCCCCCGCTCGAGCAGGCCATCGACGAGGCGGTCATAGAAATCGATTCCGAGCGGGTTGACTCCCCCGTGGGCGTCGATGACCCGGGGCCAGGAGACGGAGAAACGGTATGCGTCTACCCCGAGGTGGTCGAGCAGGTCGAGGTCGCTGCGCCAGCGGCGATAGTGATCGGCGGCGACATCGCCGGTATCGCCGCCCTGCACCCGACCCGGCGTGTGTGAGAACCGATCCCAGATCGAGGGACGGCGCCCATCGGCCGTGGCCGAACCCTCCACCTGGTAGGCGGCGGTCGCGACGCCCCAGTGAAATTCCGATGACATCAGGCTACCTATTCGAAGGGCGCGGGGTCCCCCGCCCCGACGCGGTGGATCGTTGGAACGTCGTCGATGAATTCGATGACGGTGGTCGGTTCCCCGCTGACATCGCCACTGTCGATCACGGCATCGAGTTGGTGATCGAGCAGCTCTTTGATCTCCCAGCCTTGAGTGAGGGGCTCGGGCTGGTCGGGAAGGAGCAACGTCGATGACAGGATGGGCTCGCCCAGTTCGGCCAGGAGTGCGCGCACGAGTGTGTGATCGGGGATCCGCACGCCCACGGTCTTCTTCTTCGGGTGCAGGAACTGCCGCGGAACCTCTTTGGTCGCCGGCAGGATGAACGTGTACGGGCCCGGTGTGGCTGCCTTGAGGGCCCGGAACACGCGGTTGCTGATGTGCACGAATTGGCCCATCTGTGAGAAGTCGGCGCAGACGAGGGTGAAGTCGTGCCGCTCATCGAGGTGGCGCAGGCGCAGGATGCGGTCCTTGCCTTCCTGGTTCCCCAGTGCGGAGCCGAGTGCGTAGAGCGAGTCGGTGGGGTATGCGATCAATCCGCGGTCGCGCAGGATCTGCGCCACCTGCCGGATACTGCGTACTTGCGGGTTATCTGGGTGGATGTCGAAGTACCGTGCCATGTTCTTACCTTAGTGAGATGTGCCCGAGGTTTCACCCCGAACGGCTCACCGGTAGGAGAACCGGCGCGGTTAGCCGAGTTTGCGCGCGAGGCGCCGCGCGGCGAGTTCGTCGATCGAGGTGACCTCGGCGTCGTCGTTCTCGAGGCGCTCGGTCGGGAATTCCGACAGGCTCCCCTCGACCTCCTGCCAGACCTTGCCCACAGCGATCCCGAACACGCCTTGCCCGCCTTGAACGAGGTCGAACACTTCGTCGGCGTTCGTGCATTCGTAGACCGATGCGCCATCGCTCATCAGCGTGATCTGGGCAAGGTCCTCTACCCCGCGTTCCCGCAAGTGTTCCACTGCGCTCCGGATCTGTTGAAGGGAGACACCGGAATCGAGGAGCCGTTTGACGACTTTGAGGACGAGCACATCGCGGAACGAGTACAGCCGTTGCGTTCCCGAGCCGGTTGCGGGGCGAATCGTGGGCTCCACCAAACCGGTGCGGGCCCAGTAATCAAGCTGCCGATAGGTGATACCCGCGGCTTTGCACGCCACTGGACCGCGAAAACCCGTCGCCTCATCGATGTCGGCGAGAGCGTCACCAAAAAGCATTCCTTGAATACGAGCCTCGCTGTGCCCTGCGAGTTCGCCTGTTCCGCTCACGCGATTCACTCTCCTAACGATGTTGGCACACGGTGGCTTTCGTATGCTCTGCTGTTGGTAAATCTATGGGTCAGGAGTGCCCGCGTCAACGATCCTCCGGCCGCGCCCGACCTCCGCCAAACCTACTCATCCGGCTCACCCTCAAGTTGAGCTTCAGGCTTTCGTGGAGATCGTGCCATTTTGATCGTACCCCCACCCGCCTCGGTGCGGGTTTTCTGCGTGAAAATCGGCTTCAAAAGAGTTTGCCCCGGCGTGTCGCTAATCCTCCGCAGAGCCGAAGTCCGCGGGGTCGACATCCTCAAGGAACGATCGGAACTCCGCCACTTCCGCCTCGGTGTCCTCGCCGCGGGAAAGGTACATATCCTCATCCTCGCTCGCGGTGTCGAGTTGGAGACCTGCTTCTTCGACGATCTCCTCCGCGCACATCACGTCGACCTCGGCGCGCAGGGCCAACGCGATCGCGTCGGAGGTGCGCGAGTCCACGCGTTTACCATTGGAGAGCAGGAGTTCGGAGATGAAGATTCCGTCGCGCAGTTCGATGATCTCCACTCCGGTCAGCGAGGTTTCCACGGCATCGAGCGCCGCGAGGAGGAGGTCGTAGGGTCCGGGGCGGCCGGAACTGAGCCCCGATTGCGCGCTGGCGATCGCGACCCCTTCGTGGGGTCCGATGAGGATGGGAACCGCGCGCCCGCTGGTTTCGTCGCGGAGCAGCACCACAACATCGTTCGCGGTCGGTGAGACCCGAACTCGCACCCCAATGATCGTCATCTTCAGCACACTTCAACGCTACGCGTTATCGGGCCGGTGTACCTACTGATTTCGAAAATAACTTGCCGCTAGAGGCGATCGACGCCGTCCTCAAGAATGTTTGAGTAAAGATCGGTCAAAAGGTTCGCCAATTCGCGGGCCTGCTCGGCCGCTGCCGCGGAGGAGGAAGTGCGCTTGCGGGATCGGATCGGGGCGGTGAGTTGCCGGATGAGCTCCACCTGCCGGTCGGCGGCGTTGCGCACGCCTTTGATATGGCGAAGGTCGACCCCTTCGTCCTGCAGGGAGGTGACCAGCCGTACGATCCGTTCATTGGCGGCGCTGAAGCGGCCGGAGAAGTCCGCGCGGAGCAGCCCTTCATCGACGAGGTGCCGCAGCTCCTGTTCGCTCAGGCCGCACGCGTCCGCGAGTTGCTCCAGAGTCATTGCAGCGTTCGTTGCGGCGGTGGTGAGTTCGCCGTCCTCCGTCACCACGCGGGCGCCGGTGCTCGGCGCTCCCGCGCCCTGGCGGTCCAGCTCTTCGAGGCGTTCGCGGATGACCTTCAACGGCAAGAACGAATCGCGTTGGGCGGCGAGGGCGAAGCGGAGCCGTTCGATGTCCGCTTGGGAGTAGCTCCGGTATCCCGAGGCGGTCCGGTGCGGGGTGACGATCCCCTGTTCCTCCAAGAACCGAATTTTGGAGATACGCACAGCGGGGAACTCGGTGGTGAGCAGCGCGAGCGCGGCGCCGATGCTCATCGTCGGCGTGTGGGACACTCCGTGCGGCCAGGTTCCTGGCCCCCCTGGCGCACTTGCGCGCTCCGGTTCGGGATTAGGCCGGGGGGTGCGAGCCGGTTGTGCGGGAGTCATTGAGCGGACTGTTCACCTGCGCTGCGGTTCGGGCTCGGGTGGTAGGTGAGGCGGAACTTGCCGATCTGCACTTCATCACCCGCGACGAGCAGGGCTTCATCGATCCGGACCCGGTTGACGTATGTGCCGTTGAGACTGCCGACGTCGCGGACCAGGTATCCGTTCGGGGAGAAGAGGAACTCCGCGTGCTTGCGCGAGACGGTGACGTCGTCGAGGAAGATGTCCGCCTTCGGGTGCCGACCCACGGTGGTTCGTTCGGCGTCGAGGAGGAACCGAGCCCCCGCCGTCGGTCCGTGTTGAACGATGAGGAGCGCAGAGGAGGGCGGGAGCGCCTCGATTGCCTGACGATCCTCAGCCCGCGTCGGAGTGGCCACGCGTTCGGTGTCGGCCTCGCCAACTCGTTCGAACGTGGCAGTGACTTGGGCAGGGTGATCCTCAGCATCCCGGTGCTGCGGGTCCTGCGGGTCGGGGTTGGTCATCTAGTGCCTCACTCATCCGTTTCTTAACGAGTTCGCTAACTGTAGGTTACTTGGTTTCCGTGG
>JAJYRV010000094.1 GCA_021793935.1 Actinomycetes bacterium
GCCCCTGCACCTGCCCGGCAAACCCGGCGAGCAGAGCGCGCCCGCGCGCCCGACCCTGGACCTGGACTCCGGGCGGGGCCCGGAGATCACCGAGGTCGGCTGATGAATCACGGCACCCGCGGAGCGATCGCGCAACTGGACGCCGAGGATTTCGACCTGTGGCAGGCCGTCGGCGGGGTCCGGGGCCTGGTGGAATCCGTCGCCCCCGGAGTCGTGTTCGTCGTCGTCTTCGTCCTCACCCGCGACCTCGCGTGGTCGATCGGCAGCGCGGTCGGGCTCGCCCTCATCGCGATGGTGCTCCGCCTCATCGCCCGCTCCACTCTCACCCAGGCCATCAGCGGCCTCGGGGGCATCCTCATCGGGGCGTTGTGGGCCTGGCGGACCGGTGAAGCCCAAGATTTCTACGCCTGGGGCCTGTTCGTCAACGCCGGTTTCGCCCTCGCTGCGCTCGCCTCGATCCTCCTTCGCCGGCCACTGGTCGGCCTCATCGTCCAAGGATTCTCCCCAGGCGCCGCCCACGCCGCCGGAGCGCAGCGGGCCTTCCGCGCAGCCACCTGGTTATGGGCGGGCGCCTTCCTGGCACGATTGGCGGTCCAGGTGCCCCTGTATCTGCACTCCGAAGTCGGCTGGCTGGGCACCGCCCGGGTCGTCATGGGACTGCCCCTGTGGGCGATGGTGCTGTGGATGACCTGGATCCTCGTGCGCCCCACGATCACCACCGCGAAGGAAACCGCGAGCGAGGAATCCACGCCCGAGGAGGAGCCCGGTGCCTGAGCAACTCCTCGTCCGGATCGAAAAACCCGTCCACGGCGGGCACGCGATCGCCCGCCACGAGGGCCGGGTGATCTTCGTCCGGCACGGCGCGCCGGGTGAACTCGTCACCGTGCAACTGACGGAGAAGAAGAAGATCTGGCGCGGGGACGTCATCGACGTTCACGAGGCCCATCCCGAGCGGGTCCCCCTCGCTTGGGAACACGCCGGGCCCGGGGGAGTGGGGGCAGAACTGGCCCACTTATCGCTGCCGGCCCAGCGCGAATGGAAGCAGGAGGTCATCCGGGACGCGCTGGAACGGATCGCCCGGCAGTCCCTGCCGGTCTCGGTCGAGCCCGTGGACGACGGCGATGGCTGGGGCACCCGTACCCGGATCGAACTCACCGCCGATGAGCAGGGCCGAGCGGGCATGTTCGCCCACCGGAGCCACATCCACGTGCCGCTGACGACGATGCCGCTCGCCCATCGGGCGCTCGATGAGCTCGAGTTGTTCGACACCTCGTGGCCGGCAGGGGCGCGGATCACCGCGATCGCCCCCTCCGCCGACGCCCCGGTCGCACTCATCGACGGCGTCCCCCCGCCCGGCCACCCCGGCACGGTGTGGGAACGGGCCGGGGGATTCGAATACCTCGTCGACGCCGGCGGATTTTGGCAACCGCACCACCGGGCACCCGAAACGCTCCTCGCGGCCGTCCAGAACGCTGTCGGGCAGGTCCCGGGGGCGACGGTGCTCGACTTGTTCTCCGGAACCGGGCTCTTCACCGTTCCCCTCGCCGCGGCCGCCGGCTCGACCGGGCGCGTGCACGCGGTGGAGGGCGATCGCCGCGCCGTTGCGAATGCGCGGATCAACGCGGAAGGTCACCGAAACATCCACCTGCACCGGGGAGATGTCGAGCGCGTGCTCGCCTCGGGGGAGATCCCCGAACGGGCGGACGTGGTCGTGCTCGACCCGCCCCGCGTCGGCGCGCGCCGCGGAGTCATCGCACAGGTGCTCGCGCGAAAACCGGAACGGATCGTCTACGTCTCTTGTGACCCCGCCGCGCTCGCCCGCGATCTCGCGTTCGCTTCCGAGGGCGGATACACCGCCGAGCGGATCGACAGCTACGATCTCTTCCCCCACACCCACCACATCGAATCGATCGCGGTGCTCCGCCCGCAGACGGGAACGGGATCCTGAATCGGCCCACGCGGGGGAGCGGGCTGCGGGATACTTTTGAATTGTGACGACGTACGAAGGCCTCACGAGCGCTGAAGTCGCCCGCCGCGGCGAGAACGGGCAGACGAATAACGTCGAGGACGCTCCGTCACGAAGCCTGTGGGACATCCTCCGGGGAAATCTGTTCACTCTCTTCAACGCCATGCTGGGAACCGCGTTGACGATCGTCCTGCTCGTCGGTTCCCTGCGCGATGCGGTGTTCGGGTTCGTGGTCCTCACCAACCTGTTGATCGGAACATTCACCGAATATCGGGCGAAGCGGACCCTGGACCGGCTCGCGATCCTCGACCGAGCGAAGAACACTGTCCGGCGCGACGGGGAGATCACCAAGGTCGACTCCTCGGATCTCGTCGTCGACGACCTGGTCCTGCTCACCACCGGAGAACAGATCCCTGCCGACGGGGAGGTGATCGTCTCCGCCGGGCTCGAAGTGGACGAGTCGATGCTCACCGGTGAGAGCAATCCCATTCGCAAGGCGACCGGCGATGAGATCCTCTCCGGAGCGATGGTCGTGGCGGGCCAGGCGAGTTACCGCGTGACCCGGGTCGGGGCGGATAGCTACGCCCAGCGGGTGACCGCCGAGGCGAAGACCTTCTCGCTCGTCGGCTCGGAATTACGCAACGCGATCAACCGCATCCTCGTGGTCATCTCCTGGATCATCGTCCCGATCGCGCTGTTGCTGTTCTGGAGCCAGATACGCAACGTCGGGGGGTTTCAGGTCGCGTTCAGCGAGGGTCTCTGGCGCGAGGCCCTCGTCCAAGCCGTCGCCGGAATCGTTGGGATGGTCCCCGAGGGGCTCGTGCTCCTCACCTCGCTGAACTTCGCGCTCGCCGCGCTGTTGCTCGCGCGCCGATCCGTGCTCGTGCAAGAGCTTCCCGCGGTGGAGGTGCTCGCGCGAGTAGATACGCTCTGCCTCGATAAGACCGGCACGCTCACCGATGGCACGATCGAACTGGTGGAAATTGTTCCCCGCAGGGAACTCCTGCCCGGGTCCGGCGGGGGGCCGGACCTGTACGGGGTGCTCAAAACCCTCGCCTGCGCGCGGGAGGCGAATGAGACCGCGGCGGCGATGCTTCCCGGTCTCCGCGACCATCCCGAGGCCGACCTCGAGGTGCTCACCCCCTTCTCCAGCGCACGCAAGTGGAGCGCCCACAGTGATGGCCCGCACGGGTGGTACTTCGGCGCCCCCGATATCCTGTTCGCCGACGGGGAATACCGCGAGGTCGTCGCCGAGGCCGTCGCGCAGCAGGCGCGGCGAGGGGCGCGCGTGCTCGCGCTGGGGTACGTGCCGATCCTCGAGGTGCCTCGGATCAAGGACGACGACACCGACGCCCTGCCGCGCAACCTGCGCCTGGCTGCACTCATCATCCTGCGCGAACGCATCCGGCCCGATGCGGCCCGCGCCTTGGAGTACTTCACCGACCAAGGGGTGGAAGTGAAAATTGTGTCCGGTGACAACCCCGCAACCGTCGCGGCGATCGCCCGCGCGGTGGGGATCACCGACGCCGACGGCATCGACGCCCGTGACCTTTCGGCCGCCGGCGCGGCCCCCGAGGTCGTCACCGGCCGGGTGTTCGGGCGGGTGACGCCGGAACAGAAACGCGGCTTCGTGCACACCCTGCAGAAGTCCGGGCGTACGGTGGCGATGACGGGCGACGGCGTCAACGATGCCCTCGCCCTCAAGGACGCCGACCTGGGCATCGCGATGGGATCGGGTGCCCCGGCGACGAAGTCGGTCGCCCGGCTCGTCCTGCTTGACGACAAGTTCGAAACGCTTCCCGGAGTCGTGGGGCAGGGGCGGCGGGTGATCGCGAACATGGAACGGGTGGCCGCGCTGTTCCTCACGAAGACCACCTACGCCGTCCTCCTCGCCGTCCTCGTCGCGATCATCGCCTGGCCCTACCCGTTCCTGCCTCGGCACCTCACGCTCGTGGGTACCTTCACCATCGGTACCCCCGCGTTCTTCCTCGCCCTCACCCCGACCACTCAGCGCTATCGCCCCGGATTCCTCGCCCGAGTCCTACAGTTGGCGATCCCGTGCGGCATCATCGCGGGCATCGGCGTCATCACCGTCTACGGAACCCTGCACGTGATGGATCAAGAGCTCCAAGCCTCAACCGGGGCAACAATGGTCCTCATCGTCATGGCACTGTGGCTCCTGGGGATCCTCGCGCGGCCGTGGAACATCTGGCGTGGTGGACTCGTGCTCGTGATGGCGAGCGGATCGGCGACGATGATGGCCCTTGCCCCAGTGCGGGAGTTCTTCGCGCTGCAGGTGCCCACGCCGTTCACCTGGCTCCTCGTGCTCGGTGTCGGGGCGATCGGCGCCGCGCTGATCGAGGGCAGCTACCGGGTACGCGCGCGCCGCCTGCAGCGCGCGACAAACGTGGCAGACATCCCTAGGCTGGGGAATGAAGAACAGCCAGTGATAAGATAAGATATCTTGAGATCAAGATAGTTTGGATGAACGGAAAAGAGGACAGATCGTGAGTGATATCGATACCTTTTCCGCGAAAGGCACTCTCAATGTCGGCGGGACCGACTACGAGATCTACCGACTCAGCGCGGTCGACGGCCTAGAGCGGCTCCCTTACAGCCTGAAGGTACTCGCAGAGAACCTTCTGCGCACGGAGGACGGCGCGAACATCACCGCCGAACACATCAAGGCGCTGGCGAATTGGGACCCGAAGGCGGCCCCGGCCACCGAGATCCAGTTCACGCCCGCCCGCGTGATCATGCAGGACTTCACCGGCGTGCCCTGCATCGTCGACCTCGCCACGATGCGGGAAGCGGTCGACGACCTCGGGGGCGACCCCAGCACGATCAACCCGCTCGCCCCCGCCGAACTGGTCATCGACCACTCCGTGCAGATCGACGTCTTCGGCCGCCCGGATGCCTTCGAACGCAACGTGGAGATGGAATATCAGCGCAACCACGAGCGCTACCAGTTCCTGCGGTGGGGCCAGAGCGCCTTCGACGACTTCAAGGTCGTGCCCCCGGGCACCGGCATCGTCCACCAGGTGAACATCGAGTACCTCGCGCGGGTCGTGATGACCCGGGAGGTCGGCGGCGTGCTCCGCGCCTACCCCGACACCCTCGTCGGCACCGACTCCCACACCACGATGGTCAACGGCCTGGGCGTGCTCGGCTGGGGCGTCGGCGGGATCGAAGCGGAAGCCGCGATGCTCGGCCAGCCGGTATCGATGCTCATCCCCAAGGTCGTCGGGTTCAAGCTCAAGGGGGAAATCCCCACGGGTGTCACGGCAACCGACGTCGTCCTGACGATCACCGAGAAACTCCGCGAACACGGAGTGGTGGGTAAGTTCGTCGAATTCTACGGCGAAGGCGTGAGCGAGGTTCCCCTCGCCAACCGCGCAACGATCGGGAACATGAGCCCCGAATTCGGATCCACCGCCGCGATGTTCCCCGTCGACGACGTCACCCTGGACTACCTGCGCCTCACCGGCCGCAGCGAAGAGCAAGTCGCGCTCGTGGAGGCCTACGCCAAGGAACAGGGAATGTGGCTCGCCCCCGGCGAAGAGGGCTACATCGAACCCGAGTTCTCCGAATACCTCGAACTCGACCTCGCCACCGTGGTGCCCTCGATCGCGGGACCCAAGCGTCCGCAGGACCGGATTGACGTCACGCGGGCGAAGGAACAGTTCCGCGCCGACTTGCGCAACTACGTCGTCGACGGCGAAGACATCGAGAAGTCTCCCGTGGACAAGGAGTTGGAAGGCACCTTCCCCGCCTCCGACCCGCTGACGCTCGAAGCGAGCGGCAACTCCTCCAAGCTCGGCAAGCCGCACACCTCCGAGATCGCGCCGAACGGACGGGCCTCGAAACTCGTGCCGGTCACCGACGCGGACGGGCGCACCTACGAACTCGACCACGGGCGGGTCGCGATCGCCTCGATCACCTCCTGCACGAACACCTCCAACCCGGAGGTCATGCTCGCCGCCGGGCTGCTGGCGAAGAACGCGGTGGAAAAGGGCCTCACCTCTCAACCGTGGGTGAAGACCTCGATGGCGCCCGGTTCCCAGGTCGTCACGAACTACTACAACAAGGCGGACCTGTGGCCGTACCTGGAGAAGCTCGGCTTCCACCTCGTCGGCTATGGCTGCACCACCTGCATCGGTAACTCCGGCCCGCTGTCGGAGGAGGTCTCCCAGGTCGTCAATGAACACGACCTCTCGGTCGTCTCGGTCCTCTCCGGGAACCGGAACTTCGAGGGCCGGATCAACCCGGACGTGAAGATGAACTACCTCGCCTCCCCGCCGCTGGTCATCGCCTACGCCCTCGCGGGAACGATGGACTTCGACTTCGAGACCGAGCCGCTGGGCACCGACACCGACGGCAACGACGTGTTCCTCAAGGATGTGTGGCCCACGAACGAGGAGATCCAGGCGACGATCCACTCCTCGATCACCCGGGAGATGTTCACCGAGGACTACGCGGACGTCTTCTCCGGAGACGAGCACTGGCGGAACCTGCAGACCCCCGAAGGGGACACCTTCGAATGGGACGAGGACTCCACCTACGTGCGCAAGCCCCCGTACTTCGAAGGAATGACGATGACCCCCGACGCGGTCTCGGACATCTCCGGGGCGCGCGTGCTCGCGAAACTCGGCGACTCGGTCACCACCGACCACATCTCGCCCGCGGGGTCGATCGCGCCGCAATCACCGGCGGGGCAGTACCTGCGCGAGAACGGGGTTGCCCGGCGCGACTTCAACTCCTACGGATCGCGCCGCGGGAACCACGAGGTGATGATTCGCGGCACCTTCGCGAACATCCGCCTGCGCAACCAGCTCCTGGACGGCGTCGAGGGCGGCTACACGAAGAACCTCCTCACCGGGGAGCAGCAGTCGATCTACGACGCCGCTCAGGATTATGCCGCCAACGACGTTCCCCTCGTCATCCTCGCCGGTAAGGAATACGGCTCCGGTTCCTCCCGCGACTGGGCGGCCAAGGGCACGGTGCTGCTCGGGGTCCGCGCGGTCATCACCGAGAGTTTCGAACGGATCCACCGCTCCAACCTCATCGGGATGGGCGTGCTCCCGCTGGAGTTCCCCGAGGGGGAAAGTGCGGATTCCCTCGGCTTGGACGGCACCGAGACCTTCGACATCTCCGGCATCGCCGCCCTCAACGACGGCGCCACCCCGGACACGGTTCAGGTCACCGCCCGCAAGGAGGACGGCTCCGAGGTCACCTTCGACGCCGTCGTCCGGATCGACACCCCGGGTGAGGCCGACTACTACCGCCACGGAGGGATCCTCCAGTACGTGCTGCGGTCGCTGGTGAACAAGAAGTAGCCGCTGGCAAGAAAAACCGGGGAGGTACGCACCTCCCCGGTTTTTTTATGCCCCGACCATCAGGCGGCGAGCGCCCCGGTACGTTTGAGGTAGGGGATGA